>NZ_CAWUDL010000013.1:0-89684 GCF_963920945.1 Anabaena sp. CCY 9402-a | reverse complement strand
CCTGTCACCTGTCACCTGTCACCTGTCACCTGTCACCTGTCACCTGTCACCTGTTCCCTATCAAGAATGGAACTTGCTCCCCTATTACCAATAGCTTACCGGATTCTCCAACCGACTTTTCCCAACTGTCTGTGGCGTGGGAATCTTCACACGAAAACAATCGCCCTCACTTTTGATGACGGGCCTCATCCCCAATATACACCCCAAGTGCTAGCAGTGTTAGATCGGTACAACATCAAAGCTAGCTTTTTTTGGTTGGGTGCTTGTGTCAACCATTCACCAACCATTGCCAAAGCAGTGAGCGATCGCGGACACTGGATAGGGTTACATGGTTATGATCATCGCTCTTTTACTAGGCTCTCACCCAAAGACCTCAAAGAAAGTTTAGAAAAAACTCAAACCGCTATCTATCATGCTTGCCATATCCTACCTGTAAAAGTCCGCGATGTTAGACCTCCCAATGGGTTATTTACACCTAAAACTCTCAACTTATTTAGACAATGGCAATATCGTCCGGTGATGTGGAGTGTTGTCCCAGAAGATTGGGTCAGACCAGGAGTAAATAAAGTAGTACAGCGAGTCATAAAGCAAGTACAAAACGGCTCATTAATTGTTTTACATGATGGTGCTTGTGGTGGACAAGATGTGGCCGCAACCATCCAAATTCTCATCCCTCATCTGCTACAAAATGGTTATCAATTTGTGACTGTTGATGCCCTATGGCAACAAACTCAAGCCAACTTTTGACAAAGTACAGAATTTACCACAACTAAGCATAAAAACTTCTTAATGCCTAATTTACCAGCAGAAAGCAAGCCGATTTTGACTACTATAGCTTGATTTTCAAAGGGAATTTTAAATTCTGGGAAACACGAAAAAATATATCTATCCCATAAAAGCTGTTTGTAGGGTACGTCACTACAAATAATTTCTTGGTATTTCAAGGTTTTATCTGACTAACGCACCCTACAATATTGGATATCTTTCAAAGATATGTTTTAGGTGATTTTAACTTGTGGTTGTTGAGTAACCTCGGTATCAGAAGTATTAACTGAAATAGGCTCATGATTTCCTAACAGTTGATGTAAGTCATTTAATGAAGCGGGTTTAGCTACAGACTCATCTGTTGACTCGCTTGTATAGTCTATTAGGTCTTCCACTTGACAATTCAAAGCTTTACAAAACCTAATAATTCTTTCAATATGATCTGTCCCAGTTCGTCCGCTTTCCCAGTTTTGAATAGTGCTTTCAGTTACGCCTACAAGACGGGACAGTTCAAGCTGGGTTAGCCCTGCTTTTTCTCGAAGCAAAGCGATCCTTGGTTTTGGCTTTTGTTTCACAGCTACAGCACTTATATCTATCTATAGTCGTAGATCGTAGCACCAAAGAAAACCTACGCCTATAAAATTACTAAAAAACTTTTGTATATTTGTTAAAATATTTTACATACGGGACTAGCAATAAATAAGATTTATCTATACTTTCAAAGCAACACCGAAAAATATTTTGTTCTGGTAGTATCTCATACTCTTTTAGAGTTTAAAATTTGCTAAAAGTCTGCGGTGTCAGTTTCCGAAGTTTTTGCAATGGCATGAACCCTTATATGCAGCTTGGCTTTTCTTGTTAGGCTAGATATAAAATATCGTTCGTCGATTCTAGTATAATTTAACGAAGCTAACCCAGAATAGCACTATTTTAGAAAGATACCTGCAACTGAGTTTCTAGATTAACACGCAACCACAAATCGCGAAAAGACCAAATGTAAAACCTATTAACCACATCTTTAAAATCTTCTGGCTGATTAGTAATGATTGCATTCAATTGATAATGATTGAGACACACTACCTCTACAGCAGATTCAAAGTTTTTTAAAGGTGATAAACGTGCTGTGTGCATCATACTTTGGTCAACAATACAAATTTTAATATTTTCTCCTAACCAATCAACTACTATATTAGCCATCTGACGATTTTTTAAACAAGCAGTATAGGCATAAATTTTCTGCAAGCCAACATTTGTTAAGTACATTTGAATAGATGAATCTACCATTTCTAATAATTTGCTAACATCGGCTGTTAATTCACTCCGATTCATGACAGCTTCTAAGATTAAATCAGCATCAATTAAAATTCTAAACACTTTTAAATTTCCCTCTGAGAATTATCAATGTATTTATCAAAAATCTTAGGTCTACATTTATCAATATCCCTAAAGTTAGTAATAGTTCTATTAATCAATCAGTACAAAAATTTCAAATATCAACATTTTTTTCGCTCAAACCAGTCAATTAAACAAGTTTGCAAGTAAGTAATTTACAGAACTTAGGTATCAAAGCAAGATATTAAGTTTGCTTTACTGCTACCAATTCTCCAAAAATAGGCAACACATACAAACTCAGAAACCCTTGCGAAATAGGGCTTTCTGAATTTCGTAGGCGTAGGCTTTTCATCCCTACAAGATGCTATGCGTTGGCGTTAGCCTCTGTCTACGACACGCTCCGCGAACGTAGAGAACCTGTAGGGTATTTAGAATTTTGAATTGGTATTCCGTCTAGTTTACGGAACTCTCACTACAAACTCCTGCATTTTTATCTAGTAGATACAATCTGAAGGAATAAGATTCCTGTGATTATTGTAAAATCAGCTTAAAATCGGGACTAAAATATCTGTAAGTAGTTAGACATTCATCAATTTCTACTCTTTAGTTTCCAAAAGTAGTTGGAATGTCTAAGCACTGACATTGATTTGACACCGATTGACACTAGAAGAACAGTACATAGAATGACGCAAAATTATTGTTGATAGTTCCAAGAAGATCCCACAAGTATTTTAAAATAATGGAGTTACTATTAATACTAGTAATAAGCAGATGTCAGTATTTTATATGCTGAGGAAAAACGGTTAACTATTAAAAAGTGACCGCTTTTTGGTCAATGCTGATATTTAGAGAAAAATTACAGATTGACCATGACATTTGATCAGCTTAAACAATTCCGTACAGGAGTGTACACCTTCTTGGGTAATGGTAAAGAAATTCAAGGTGAGCGATCGCAGTTTAGTTAACGTGATTCTAGTTTAGAAACTCGCGTCTCTAAGTTATTAACTTGTTGCTTTAATTCGACTACTAAAGTTGCCAACCTATCAAACATCTGCTCTCGGCCTGGTTTTGATACAGTTCTTCTCGAACCTGGAGGTATTGTAATTGGTGTTCTTGGGGATGGAGACTGTCGATTTTGATTGAGTCTTGATTCTATTTGATTTAACCGCAACTCAACACGATTTAAATCCACTTGTAAATTATTCAGGCGAGATTCAACTTGCTGTGATGCCGCAGGGTTTGAGAGTAATCCCAGCCAGATAATAATTACCAAAGACACAGCGAGCAATAATCTGCGAAACATTGTATTAACTCCAAAAGGGGGAGATAAGTAGTCAGGTATAATTAAATCTACAAAAAAACCTAATTTGTAGTTGCAGCTTATTACCTAGGAAAAAATATCATTAGAACTAAAGTTCTTACTACAAACTTTAATTTATTAATGCCTAGCTACTTAGTGATGTACATTTATTATTTTAGCAATTCTCTGATATGGCATTTCTTCAGAGGTATATCATAGCCCCTTCCTCACGGCGAAGAGAAGTCTGAGCGGCGGTTTCTGGCGAACGGAACGTTGGGGGAGGGGGTTATTTTGAGAAAAACTATACGTCATTCATCCGGTTTTAAGTTAGAAAATAAATCTTGCCAATTAATATTTTGAGCAATATTAGTTCCTTCTTTTACCTCAAAGGTTAAATTACAAGCATTATGTTGATTTAACGCTTGTACACACAATTCTGCTATATCTTCACGGCTGATTTTGCCTTTTATATTATCACCTTGCTCAAAAATTAACTCTTTACCTCCCACTTCTTCTGTTAATGCACAGGGTCTAATAATTGTATAGGGAATGCTACTGGCTCTTAAACTATCTTCCCCTTTTAATTTCCAAGTTAAAATACCTCCCAGTTGGTCATTTAACCTTACTGCTGGCGGTTCTTCATCTAAATTAATTCCCGGTCTTCCAGGACGAGTTACGCCTGCGGAACTAACGTGAACAAATTGTGGTGTAGTTGTTCCCCCATAAGCTTTCATAGATTCCAACTGCAAAGCAAAGTTACCTGCTGAAAAATGGGGATTTAACGCACCATCATATTCAAATTTGCTCAACATCAGTTGAAAAGAACTAATTGTACTTTGATCAATTGCTGGGGCATCTTTAACTATTTTGGCTCGAAATACAGGTACAAAATCAGTAAAGGGAATGCGGACATTAATCCAAGTGTTAGCTACAGTATCAAATGAATAGCTGTAACCTAATCCGTCCCATTTGCTATCAGTCCGCAGGAAGAGTTTATAACGCTGTCCATCACCTTTAACACGCAAATCTACACCTGTATAGCCAGATAAATTAAAAGGTGGCTCAAAATTTTTCGTTCTCACGGATGCAAATCCACCAGAATTAGCTGTGGAAACATTACCAGTAAACACAGCAGTGTTATCTAAAAACTGCATATTACTGGCACTTATGCCTCCCATCACAACATCATCTAGCGCACCCCAGATATTTTTTAATTCTGTGGAGGAATTGGTAAAATCAAATATAAGTTTTTCATTGGCTGAGGATAGATATTTTGCAGCCGCATCAACTAAATTTTTCACTCCTTGATATTCTACAGTTTCAGGAGTGTCACCCACAATTTCTGGTTGGTAAAATTTTACACCTTGATAATATTTAGCTCTGTCTGCTGTGTCTCCTTCTACTGGCTGTACACGCACTGCTGTACAACAAATTACGGCTTGAAGATTAGCCATAACCATTGGAGTTAAAGTTTCTGGTTTAGTGATATCAGCAGCTACTAAGTCAACATCATTACTAAGAATTGACCGGGCTTTATCAATATCTCGCACTAGTGCGCGGACTTTATAACCTCGTTCTAACAACCGCCTGACTACTCTTTTACCAACGCCACCCGTTGCACCTGCTACTAGTATTACACCCACATTTTTTGCTCCATTAGGTAGATATTGATGATCATGGGGGCGACCTTGGATTAATTGCTGTAACCAGGTCAGGAAAGGAAATACCTCGAAGTAGGTCAAGGTTTCAATAAATCTGCCTAAGTTCCATTGAGAACGATTTTTATCAGCCACAGTTGCGTCTTCATAATTCTCTTCTTGCTACATGATAACCAATACTTCTCGGTTAAGAATTAAGCAGTATTGAGAATCAAAAAAGTGAGTGATTGATCAATACTTCTCGGTTAAGAATTAAGCAATATTGAGAAGTATTGTTTTGGCTAGTATCGCTAGGATTTGCGGCGTGTTGTGTCTGTTGACCAACTATTGGAGTTGATCGCGCTCGCTATCGCCCAAATTTAATATTTTAGAAGTTAATCTAGCCACACCCCAAAACGGGTTTTAACCTAATTATTTATTCTCCCACCAATATGGTCTGTTTATTTTTGCCGTACTGTACTAGGAGATTGTTGAAATAATTTGTAAAAAATTGAATCTCGACGCATGAAAGATGGGGATGGGAATATATCTTAAATGATGGGTTCGCCTATTCTCATCATTACAGGCGTAGGCATCGCTCCATCTAGATAAAATATTACACACTGCCTATAAGATAAAGATGGTGAGTTACTGTGTTAACACACCCTACGAAAAAATCTCGGTAAAATATCACAGGCGAATCGCAATCCTTGAGATCAGAACAAAAAATTAGTCGCCCTGTGTGCGATCGCCAACTATAAACCCATTGAATATAAAATTACACGGTCATACAATCTATCAGGCAAAAGATACTTGAGTAATGCTCCTATTTTCGCATCCTGACCGATGAGATAGCGTGTCTTTGGTTTTTTTGCTGTGAGTGCGTGAATAACAGCCTCAGCTACAATATCCGATGAAATGCTCTTAGATGCCAGAATTCCTACTTGTTTACGTACAGCAGTCAGCGCATGACCGTAGAGATTTAGGGCAGATGGTGATAAATTTTGCTTTGCTGTATCGGCTTGAGTAAAAGACTTTTCCCAAATGGGAGTAGCGATCGCACCTGGTTCTATAATTGAAACGGAAATTCCCCAAGGTCGTAACTCCATACGCATCACATCGGTGAGTGCTTCAAGTGCAAATTTGGAAGCATTGTAAGCACCAAGAAAGGGCGCAGCACTTCTACCGCTAATAGAACCCATATTGACAATTCGTCCTTGACTTTGGCGCAATAAACCAAGAAATGCTTGTGTGACGGCTAGTTGTCCGGTGACATTAACTTGCAGTTGTTGTTCAAAGTCTGCAATTGGTAATAATTCTAATGGGCCGGGAACGGCGATTCCAGCGTTATTTACTAAACCGAAAATTTCATCACCGACTGTATTTTTGACTGTCTCAACTGCAAATGCAATCGAATCAGCATCAGTAACATCTAAAAAGATAGGAATAAGTCTTTGAGAGGCTTTCTGTTGAAGTTTTTGAGCATCAGAATCTTTACGCACGCCAGCAAAGACACAAAATCCTAATTTGTCTAAATGCAAAGCGCAGGCTTCACCAATTCCTGTTGATGCGCCTGTAATCACTACTGTACCTTGATTTTTTGCAAGCATTTATGTTATCCAATCTCTGAGCTTAACTATAAAATTACCTGCTGATAACAAATGACAGATTTGCTACTTATATGTCATATTTATTAGTTCAAATCTAAAATTTTATTAAGTTATATCATCCTGGTAAAATGTTGTTAATAAGTCCTATATTTTCTTTTGCTGTATATCTTTATAATATTTTATTCATCCACTAAAAGAAATAGATTACTTGCTCTTCCTCTTGACTAATGAAGCTAATTTTTTGTGCCTACTTAGCAATGCGATCACTCGTAGAAATGAGCGTAGGCTACGCCTACGCTCAAAATTACTTACCGCCGTAGAAAAAGGCAATGTCTTTCTCTTTTAGGGGTGCAAAGCCTGCTTCTATGAGTAATTGATCGAGTTCTGGTTGGGGAATATGTTTTGCTCCAATGCGGATGATGCGCGATCGCATAGTATTAGATACACCACTGCGTTGTCTGTTGGCTTCTAATGCCATGACTTTGGTGTAAAGGTCTAACTTTGCAACTGGAATGGGTGTACCATCAAAATCGATACCTTTGGCGATCGCTTCATCAATAGCATCAGCACCCTTAGTAGTAGCATTTACTTGGTTAGTGTCAGCAGTCATGGTAGTTTTTTCTTAAAGTTCTAGGTGTATCTTACCAGTCATGCTGATCTTGGGGATAGGGGATTAAGGATTGGGGACTGGGTATTAGGTAATCATATTGTTTCTGTACAATAATGAAGGAGTCATAACACCCTAGTTATTGATTCGTGTATAGCAAAGTAGATTGAAAAGGTTTTAACAAAATTCCTAGAATTTTTTCAATATCATTAATGTAGTATTCAACAATATCAATATATAGTTGATGATTTTCTAAAATTAAAAAACGCCAGTTAGTTCCAGTAGTAATAACCCCGTATATTTCATTGACTTCTTGTTGTGTATTTTGATTAAAAACTTGCGCTCCCACCATTGTGGCGATACATTGTCCTAAACCACTTTTAATGTCTTCATTTTTGGCTACAACAACTGTAACTACAGGAGCTTTAATATAAAACTGTTCTTCTGAATCACAAAGAATGAAATTACAAATTCCATTTAATCCACGCTTGTGATCGACATCAAAATCTGTTCCAGAGAATAGAGCAATTTGGCAGCTTAATTGTCGTCTAGCTTCTGCTAGAACTTGCATAATTAATAATTCCGAACGGGCTTTTTCTGTATTTATAGCCGTTGCCAATTGAATATATTCGTGTAAAAGTGTTGTTAAAGTGACTGAGGCTTTGACAGGAACTACTTCTTTAAAAAGATTGCGCTTTCCATCAATGATAAGTGTAAATTTTTCTTTCATTGTAGCTAACATGAAATCACTATATGCCATGAGGAATAATTCCTAATTTGTAATACTCTGCGAGCAGGCTAACACCTATGTAATTTTGGCTACATGAATTTAACTAATCATTAATAGATAGCTATCGACTAATAACGATTTTCTCGTATTATCAAACCACCAGTAAAAGCACCTAATATTGTCCCTGTCCAAATGCCGGTTGTACTACCTTTCCATGTTGCGCCGGGTGTTATCCAAACTTGGCATATTTGTTGTAATCCCCAAGACTGATTTTGACACTTTTGGCTATGGAACATCAAAGCGATTTGTCCGCCAACATAACTGCCGAAAAATCCTGATGTTAGTGCTAAAAAGGTACAAATTAAAATTGGATTTTTAGTCATTAGTTATTAGTCATTAGCGTCAATAGTCAACAGTAATGGCTTTTGACTATTGACTGTTTATAAAACTCAGCACTCCCAACTCCCAACTCCCAACTCAGCACTAATAACTTTTCAACCTGTATTTCTCATTCCCGCAGCGATACCGTTAATGGTTAATAGTGCGCCTCTGAGTAACTCGCCTTTGCTGTAACGTGAATGAATTACGCCAGAGGTGGCAATATTTTTTGACTGGCGCAGGCGTTTGAGGAGAGAGACTTGGATAAAACCAAGGGGAACAATTGTTCCGTTACGTAATTGTACAGAACGTTGCAGTACAGGATCACCATCTAACAACCGACTATGATCAGTGATTTGAAGAACTAAATCCCTAGTGAGATAGAATTCACTGGCGATTTGCTCAAACACCTTCTCAAATCGGGGTTTGTCTTCAGGGTTAGATAACTCCTGGACGTAGTGATGCGCCATTTGCATATCTACTTTTGCTAGCGTCATTTCGGCTTTGGAAATGACCATTTTGAAGAACGGCCACTTAACGTAAAAGTAGCGGAGTAATTTCAGGTGTTCTTCTGGTTCTGCACCTAAAAATTCTTGTAAAGCTGTACCTACGCCGTACCAAGAAGGGAGCAAAACGCGGGTTTGTGTCCAGCTAAATACCCAAGGGATGGCGCGGAGACTGCTTAAATCTTTTTTACCAGAGGGACGGCGTGCGGGACGGGAACTAATCTGTAGCTGGCTGATTTCTTCAATGGGGGTGACTTGGTGGAAGAAGTCAATAAAATCTGGCTGTTCGTAGATTAAACCACGATAATGCTGCCGCGATCGCGCCGCCAATTCTTCCATTATTTCATTCCAAGGTTCGATATCATCAAACCCTGTACGTAGTAGGCTGGCTTGAATTACTGCTGTAGTAATGGTTTCGAGGTTGTATAAAGCCAAGTCCAGCAAGGAGTATTTGGAAGCCAATACTTCCCCTTGTTCAGTAATCTTGATGCGTCCATTGATACTATGCCCTGGTTGCGCCAAAATCGCTTCATGGGCTGGGCCGCCTCCCCTTCCTACTGAACCGCCACGCCCGTGGAAAATTCGCAGATGTAAACCGTATGCTTCGGCGATTTTCTGCAAGGATTTTTGGGCTTTGTGAATTTCCCAGTTACTACTTAAGAAGCCAGAATCTTTGTTGCTGTCAGAATACCCCAACATGACTTCTTGTAAGTCGAGGGTGAGTAGGGAGTGCTGAGTGCTAAGTTGTGAGTTGTTTGTTGACTCAGCACTCGTTAATTTTAACTCAGCACTTTCATACCCACCAGCTAATAAGGCGCGATATAAGGGCAGTTCAAACAATTGCCGCATGACGCTGCAAGAGCGTTGTAAGTCTTCGACTGTTTCAAATAATGGTACAACTTGAATTGTGCCGACGGCGATCGCGGGGTCAAATAATCTGGCTTCTTTGGCTAACAGCAAAACTTCCAGTACGTCGCTGACTTGACGACACATACTGATAATGTAAGTTTTGCAGATACTAATCCCAAACTCTTGCTGTAGCGATCGCACTACCCTAAAGGTTTTAATGACATCATTAGTCTTGTCAGAAAATGGTAATTCTGATGAGATTAATGGGCGGCGGGTTTGCAGTTCACTGGTTAACCACTCAACGCGCTGTTCTTCTGAGAGGTCATTGTAAGATTGGGGTAAAAGTTGCAGGTATTCCAGAATCTCGTTTAAAGCATCGGAATGTCTGGAAGATTCTTGGCGGATGTCTAGCTGGGTGAGGTTAAAGTCAAAAATTTCGACTTGACAGATGAGATTATCTAGTTCTCGACAGCTTAAGCCAGTTTCTGTCAAGTTGCGCTGAATCATCCGCAGTTCTGTCAAAAACTCTGCCCCGGAACGGTACATGGGGCTATCTTCGTTGGTAGGAGTTTCGCCCTTGTACAAAGATAAATTGCGATCGCGGGTATTTTCCAGCCGCTTCAGAACATAAGATAGTTTGAGACGATAGGGTTCTTGGCGATATCTTAAAGCCAATGCGTCGTAAACTTCACTTAATTGGGATTGATCTAACTCCAACGATTCCAGCAAATCTGGTAAAACATCGCTCCAGTGCATGGAGATACTCAGTAATTCAATCAATTGTGTGACTGACTTGATATATCTCTCCAGCACCATTTTGCGCTGATAGCAGGCTGTTTGCCAGGTAACTTCCGGGGTGACAGATGGATTTCCATCCCTATCTGAACCTACCCAAGAACCAAAGGAACAAAAATCTGTACTGGGTGGTTCTAACCAAGGAAATGTTTTCCCCAAAGCGTATTTGAAGCGTTTATACAGTTGGGGGATACCATCAAATAAGACTTCTTGGAAGTAGTGCAAGGCATAATCTACCTCATCTAACACCGTCGGTTTAAACTGGTGCAGTTCATCAGTTCGCCACCAGAGGCGAATTTCTTCCATTAATTTTTCGCGGATTTCTCCAGCTTCCCAAGGATAGCCACCGCCGTTACTCTTCCGGTTTTCTACCGCATCCAGTTGTTGTAGTAATTTGACGACTTGCCGTTGTTTATCCCGAATGGTGTGGCGGACAATTTCTGTCGGGTGGGCTGTAAATACCAACCGTACATCCAAATGGGAAATTAGGCGTTGAATCTGTTGGGGTGGAACATTTAACTTGTGTAATAGGGGAAACAGGGCGGCGAATGTACCTTTTTGTCTGTTTTGTTCTCTGGAAGAACCATTTTTAGTTAGCCAGTCCATTCCGCCTGAACCATTGAAAATGACATCATCTTCATTTTGGTTAGAGGAATAGTTAATATTGTGAGAATTTTCTTGATGGGCTAGTTCTTGTTCGGCTTCAGAATAGCGAGTTAATTGCTGCCGTTGTTCGTATTCCTGCTCTATGATGTTAATCAGCTGAAAATACAAAGCAAAACCCCGCGCTGCCCGAATTGCTTCGTTAATATTTAACTGTTCAATCAACTTGACAGCAGAAATGGCTTGGTCTTTTGTCGCTTGTCCTTCTGGTGAACATAAGTCACGCAACTGCCGCAACAGATCCACCATATTTTGCCCACATTCTTGTCGGAGTACGGACTCCCACAATTCTTCCACTATTTGGAGGCGATGACGCAAAAACAATTCTGAGGTGGGGTATAGATTGGTAGATTCAGATAAAGAGTATAAAACAGAACTCATATTTGCTTCTCTCGTAAAGCCGATTGCTGTTTAACGGTGTGCCGCTACGCGGAAGTCAAAAGTCAAAAGTCAAAAGTCAAAAATCTTATCTAGAGAGCTTTTTGCTGGTTTTGAGTCATGATTTTGTTGACATCCGATTGAGCAGTTTTTGGTAAGTATATTTTTTAACTGTGATTATCTAATTCTGTTGCATCGGGGAAGGGAAGAATAGGCAGGCGATCGCCCCGAAATAATTCTTCACTGGCTTGCCCTATAGATTCTAGGGCTTTTATTGACATTTTCCCGGTGGTAAGCAGCATTAGTATAGACGCTGAACCTATTTGTAAGAGGAGAGATTGGGGAATGCTAAACAGAACCAAATCCAATCCTGATTCATTTGTGGACTGTTGGGTAATAGGAGGCATTGCTTTGTTCTTAGTGATTGGCCAACGAGTAAAATAAAACGCAAAACACAAAATCTGTATGACTTGCAACCTTATAAGACTATTCTGTCTCACTTGGCAAGCTCAGATGGTAACAAAAGTGTTAACAAAAAACTCCAAAATGTGATAGACCTATGGTTCTAGTTTACAAGTCCAGGCAATACCCCCTGTTAACAATTCAAAATTCAAAATTCAAAATTTAAAATCCAAGACATTTTGCCTACGACACTCTACGCGAAGAGTCGCTGATTTAAACCCCGACCATAGCTTGCTTCCCATCGGGTAAATGATACTACGTGTAGACCTGTCACCTGTCACCTGTCCCCTATCACCTGTCCCCTGTGTTCCTTCAGAGTTAACTTCCCATGAAAACATTAGTATTAGATAGCCAGCAATCCTTATTGCAGTGGGTAAGCCAAGCAACAGGGATTAACACTTTAGGGGTGAAAGTCCGATTACGGGGAAATGACCTTCATATTTTGTGTGAAGGTTCAGAGTGTCCTCAACGCTGGCGGACTCTATCTGATTTGCTTCATGCACTCCAGCAAACAGATTTAGATGTCTTAACCAGCCACGAACAACCATCAATATACCAAGTATTCGTCTACGGGCGAAAGAAGGGGGAATATCGTCCCCAGTGGTGTCACAAAGTTTACTTAAATCAACTAGAACGTCATCTAGAACAGGTAGAAAAAGCCCTGTTAGAAGATGCGGCTAAAGCCCCTGGGGGCGCGTTAATTATTTCTAATGAAAGTTTGGCACGGCGGGGAGATCCCAACGCCATAGCCCGCTATCTCAGCGAAACTCTGAGTGCTATGGGTGTGGCGGTACAGGTAAAAGTTAAGCAGATCGAAGCTAGCGATGATAGTCAAGCTGTATCTAATCGTCTGTGGATATTTTGCCAGTCAAGCTATAATCCCGATCCTTCAATACTAGCCGAACCAGTAGCCCATCAATTGCGGCAATTAAAGCTAACTGGCTACAAAGATGCAGTGATTGTTTCCCAAATTAGTGGTGAAACAAAGCATGATTGGCGGTTGCGAATTGATTTAACACCGCCGGAAGTAATGCTCAAAGAATGGGCGCGGTGGGGTGATGTGCAGGCGATCGCTCGGCTGTTAACAGCAGTATTATCAGAATTAAAAGTTACTGTCCAGGTTTCTCTACAAGAATCTACCTTACATATCTTTTGTTTACCGCTTGCTAACTCCTCTACACCAGAGAAAGCAGTATGTATAGAAAAAATATCACAGCAATTAGATGCGATCGCGCCTCAAGGTATCCTCGCCGCCACGGTTTACGGACAGAAAACCAATGAAGATAAGCAACCCGACTGGATTGATTGGCTGACTTTACCAGCTAAAGAATATCCGGCTTTGGCTACCCCAGCTTTAGAATTAGCAGTTGAAGGTGATGAACCTGCAATTATTTTCTTGCTAGAAAGGTTACTTAATCCAAATTTGGATCGCAAGTTAAAAACAGGTGGTTTGCGGGTGCTGCTGCTGCGGAAAGATGATTTGTTTCACATCATGTGTGATGCACCTATTTGTCCCAGCCGTAAACAAGTAGCCCCCAGAGTTACCCAGTTCATTCGCCAATTAAAAATTCCTGGGATTGCTGGAGTGCGTGTTTATGGTAGACGCGCCGGTAATAAAGAACCTTTTTGGCATCATGGTGTAGATTTAGCCCAGCGTCAACGATTAGTTCCAGAGGCTACCCCAGAATTTGCTGCTACTGCTGATTATGTCAGTGAATTAATTACCCAAGACGACGACGAACCCATTTTGCGTCCTGACTTAACGACAGAAGAAGTTCAGAGTTTCGTCACCGAAGTCGCGCGGGATTGGGTAGAAACTGCAACTACCAAAGTCAAACAATGGCTTTTGAATACTCAGTTATTTACAGAAAGCGATCAGTCAGCTAGCCAAATTCCTGATGCTCAAGGTGTGAAAGTTGCCTTAGTCTGGGGTACTTTAGGTTTATTGCTCACCCTGCAAACTGATTGGGTCTTGGGTTACATCGTGACTCGCACCATACCAAGTTCACCAGAAGTTCAAAATATTTCATCATCATCCTCTGAGCCAAAATCATCTGCAAGTGCCAGAGACAATCAAAACGAAAGGACAGCATTTTTTACTACTAATTCTCAGCCACAAAATACAGCCTTTAATGGGTCTGGGTTTACTCAAAAAGACGATCAACCCAGAGATTTAAGAGCCGCACCTTTAAAAGATAAAGCCAACGCCACAGCTATTTTATTGGCAGCGCGGTCTTCCATGCCCAGCTTTAATATTAGGCAATTAGATGAGCAATTAGCCTTATACAGACAACGCATTGCCAAAAACGGCAAACCTGCCGATGTCTTAATTATTGGTTCTTCTCGTGCGTTGCGGGGAATTGATCCAGTTGCGTTGTCAAAAGCCTTAACCCGTCAAGGTTATCCCAATGTTGACGTATTTAATTTTGGCATTAACGGTGCAACCTCACAAGTTGTAGACTTTGTGATTCGCCAGGTGTTACAGCCATCGGAACTACCAAAATTAATTTTGTGGGCTGATGGTTCTCGTGCTTTTAATAGTGGTCGTGATGACTTAACATTTAAAGCGATCGCCACTTCTCCAGGTTATGAATATGTGCTAAAACAGGCACAAATATCTGGTGACAGCGATGAAGTCTCAAAAAATCAAGCTAATTCCTCTAAAGATACTAAAACAACACCCCAACAGGAGATAAACAACTATCAAGTTATTAATAAGTGGTTAAATCAGGTTCTTGGTGGTGTTTCCACTAGCTATCAACACCGCGACCAAATTCAAACTTTATTCCACAAACAACTGGAATCTCTGCCAATATTTAGTGAATCTGCAAAACCTTCATCACCCACTCAATTAAACACCGATAATGCTGAAGATGAAAGTACTTTGACACAAGCAGTTGACTTTGATGGTTTCCTACCCTTGTCTGTAAGGTTTAATCCTAATAGATACTATCAAAAACATCCTAAAGTTGCCGGAAAATACGATAATGATTATAAAGACTTCCAACTAGGAGCAGAACAAGATGCAGCTTTCCAAGATGTTTTGCAATTTACACAATCTCGAAATATTCCTTTAGTCTTTATTAATCTCCCTCTCACCTCCGAATATTTAGATCAATTTCGCCGCCAACATGAACAAGAATTTCAAATATATATGTTGCAATTAGCGACTAATCCCAACTTTATTTATAGAGATTTAAGTCAAGTTTGGCCAAAGGCCAATGAATACTTTTCCGATCCCAGCCACCTTAATCGGTTTGGTGGTTACGAAGTCTCGAAAAAACTAGCCATTGATCCGATGATTCCTTGGCCAGTGAAGTAGACAGGTGACAGGTGACAGGGAAGAGAAACTAATGAATAATAACTAAAATATGAACTTTATATCTATTCTTTATGGACTGTTTTTGCTGAGTGTATTGGTTATTTATTGGTCTTTGGAAATTCCAAAATTGCGCCTATGGACTTTATTGATTGCAAGCCTTTTTTTCTACGCATCTTTAAATGTCCAATATTTACCCCTCCTATTAGCACTAACCTTTATTAACTTTCAGTTAGGGCGAGAAATTGGGAAAAATACGTCACCGGGACAACATAGTCTAGATTGGCAGATTTCTAATGAAGAATGGCAATTTGCCCACATGGATTGGAATCGCCGCAGACTAAAGTTATTATGGCTGGGAATAGGTTTAAATGTCTCAATATTATTAGGATTTAAATATATAACTTGGTTGGTAAAATTAATTTTTGATGCGCCAATTAGTGCATCAGATACACCTTTTAAAATCATCGCACCTTTGGGAATATCGTTTTTTACCTTTGAGTGCATTGCTTATTTAGTAGATGTGTATCGTGGTGCGCCTGCTAGTAATCAATTTCTCAAATTTGCAACATACAAATTGTTTTTTGCTAAATTAATTTCTGGGCCAATTACCCGCTATCATAACTTAGCAAATCAATTTAGCTCTCTGGAATTCCCTGGTACTGATAAAGTAGCACAAGCTCTATGGTTGATTGCTAGAGGTGCTGTAAAAAAGGGTATCTTAGCAGACAATCTAGGCATTTTTGTTGATTTATGTTTTGGTAATCTGCAACGGGCTGGTAGTAATGATTTATGGCTAGCTACCATAGCCTATGGGTTGCAATTGTATTTAGATTTCAGTGGGTATGTAGATATTGCCCGTGGTAGTGCTTTGCTCTTTGGGTTGACACTCCCAGAAAACTTTGATTTTCCCTATTTCAGCACCAGTATTGCGGAATTTTGGCGACGTTGGCACATAACTCTGGGTGACTGGCTGCGTAATTATGTTTATTTTCCCTTGGGTGGTTCTCGTCAAGGTTTAACTCGCACCTGTGGGAACTTATTTATTGTCATGCTAATTGCTGGGATTTGGCACGGTTCATTATGGGGCTTTATCATTTGGGGTATTTATCACGGTTTAGCCTTAGTAGTGCATCGACTGACAGATGAAATGAGCGATCGCTATGAAAAACTAGAACAATTCTGGCAAAATCCTCTAGGCGTACTCATAGCTTGGCTTTTAACCCAACTGATGGTCTTCACCTCTTGGATTTGGTTTCGTCTACCTAACCCCCAACAATCGACTTGGGTATTTCAGCACCTGTGGGGTCATACTGCTGATGCCCAATTTTATCAAAAGGTTTATATCGAAGCCCTCAACACCAGCCCCTACCAAATTGCCCGGATGATGGGCTTGTTAGCCGCTTTCATGAGCATAAATTATGCCTTCAAAGGTAAACTCAAACTCGATCTGAGTTGGCCGCTCAAACTAGTATTTGTACCACTTTGCTTCTATGCTGTTTGGTTGCTCGCCCCTGAAGGCAGTCTTCCTTACATCTACTTCGATTTCTAATTCCCTTACATATCTTTTCCGTGCCTCCGTGTCTCGGTGGTTAAAAAATCCCCTTCAAACACAGAGACACAAAGAATACCTTAACCAGCCTCTTATATAAGTAAAATTAATTATTTATTAACTAATACATAAGAAATTCAATCAATAAAATAACGTAAATAGATGTAAAGTTTATGAGCAGGCGAAATTTTACACGCCTCATTAAATAAAAACCAAAGCAATCATAAAAAAATGACCACAACCTTACAACAGCGTCAAAGCGCGAATGTATGGGAACGGTTCTGCGAGTGGATCACCAGCACCGAAAACCGGATTTATATCGGTTGGTTCGGCGTATTGATGATCCCCACCTTGCTAGCCGCAACCACCTGCTTCATCATTGCCTTCATCGCAGCACCTCCAGTAGATATCGATGGTATCCGTGAACCAGTAGCAGGTTCATTGATTTACGGAAACAACATCATCTCTGGTGCAGTTGTACCTTCCTCCAACGCGATTGGTTTGCACTTCTACCCAATCTGGGAAGCAGCTTCCTTAGATGAGTGGTTGTACAACGGTGGTCCTTACCAATTGGTAATCTTCCACTTCTTGACTGGTGTATTCTGCTACCTAGGACGGGAATGGGAATTATCCTACCGCTTAGGAATGCGTCCTTGGATTTGCCTAGCATTCTCTGCACCAGTAGCAGCAGCAACCGCAGTCTTCTTGGTATACCCCATCGGACAAGGTTCATTCTCTGATGGTATGCCCTTAGGTATCTCCGGCACATTCAACTTCATGATCGTGTTCCAAGCAGAACACAACATCTTGATGCACCCCTTCCATATGTTAGGTGTGGCGGGTGTATTCGGCGGTTCATTGTTCTCCGCAATGCACGGTTCATTGGTAACTTCCTCCTTGGTGCGTGAAACCACCGAAACCGAATCACAAAACTACGGTTACAAATTCGGACAAGAAGAAGAAACCTACAACATTGTTGCAGCACACGGTTACTTCGGTCGCTTGATTTTCCAATACGCATCATTCAACAACAGCCGTTCCTTGCACTTCTTCTTGGCTGCATGGCCAGTAGTAGGCATCTGGTTCACCGCCTTGGGTATCAGCACAATGGCGTTCAACTTGAACGGTTTCAACTTCAACCAATCGATCATTGATTCCCAAGGTCGCGTCATTGCAACCTGGGCTGATGTAATCAACCGCGCTAACCTGGGTATGGAAGTAATGCACGAGCGTAACGCTCACAACTTCCCCTTAGACTTGGCTGCTGGTGAAGTTGCTCCTGTTGCTATCAGCGCACCTGCTATCAACGGTTAATCTTCAAGCTTAGTTGAATAAAAAACGCCTCCTGGAAACAGGGGGCGTTTTTTCATGCAATGAAAAAACGCCCAGCGCAGTGCAATTGACGTTGTCCCGGAAAGAGAAGAGTACAAGAAAGATGTCATCATAGTTAAGGTGAGAACATACGGGAGATAAGACTACGGTTTACGCACGTCCTTTAGCACGGTTAATTGAACAGTTGCAACGCCTTCCAGGAGTTGGCCCCAAATCTGCCCAGCGACTGGCTTTGCATATTTTAAAACGTCCAGAATCTGAAGTAGAGGCTTTGGCGCAAGCTCTGATCGATGCCAAAAAACAAGTAGGTTTATGTTCTGTCTGCTTCCATTTATCATCTGAAGCTGTTTGTGAAATCTGTCGTAATCCCAACCGCGATAATCAGACTATCTGTGTAGTAGCAGATTCGCGTGATGTGATTGCACTGGAAAAAACCCGTGAATACAAAGGTAAGTATCACGTTTTAGGAGGAGTGATTTCTCCCATAGATGGTATTGGCCCAGAACAGTTGACTGTCCAAGCTTTGGTAAGGCGTGTAAGTCAGCAAAAACCCCAAGAAGTAATTATGGCGATTAGTCCTAGTGTAGAAGGGGAAACTACGACTCTGTATCTAGGCCAGCTACTTAAGCCATTTACTAAAGTGACGCGGATTGCCTTTGGTTTGCCTGTAGGTGGCGATTTGGAATATGCTGACGAATTGACGCTAGCAAGAGCTTTAGAAGGACGGAGGGAGTTAGATTAAAACCAAAACTATTTTCTCTATTCTCTAGCTAGTAGTTAACAATAGCTGGTCATCGGGCGAATTGAATTATGCGTTACCCAAAATGCTTAGTAGACGCATACAGAACCCCGTTTCTTGGAGAAACTGGGGTTCTAGATTTGTGCAATATGTGAAATCTTGAAAAACAAAATATATTTTATTTTTAACGACTGTAAAGTTGTTGCTGTGATTTTTCTCGGTAATGGGTAGTCTCAATAACAAAGCGAAGACTTCATTTATTATTTATTCGCTATTCGAGTACCCTGATGATTGAAATTCTAGCCGCACTTTCTGCTTCTGCCGCAGCAGGAATAAGAATAGGCATACCTTTATTAATTATTATGCTGTTACAGGGTAGTGATTTTTGGTTACAAGTGCCAATTTTCTCTCATGTTTCCCCTGGGGTTTTATTAACCTGTCTAATTAGTTGTTCATTTTTTGAATTATTTGTTTCCAAAAAACTTTGGGGACAACGAATTTTACAAATAATACATTTATTGTTATCTCCCCTGGTGGGGGCAATTATGGGGTTAGCAGTAGCTTCAGCGACAGCAACGCCACACTGGTTAATAGCTGTGATTGGGGGTTCATTGGCTTTAGTATTGCAACTGGTACAGGTGGGTTGGTTCTATCGCTTACGTGGGTTGCCGTTGTGGGCAGTGTTTCTACAGGACGTTTTATGTATAGCTTTAGTGCTGTTTGCGTTTGATGCTCCGTGGCAAGGAGGATTAATTGCTTTAATCCTCCTGTGGTTTGCCGTGCGCAGTGCTAAAGAGTGGTATGACTGGTATCACAAAAGCCGTTAAAATACTTGAATTTGGGCGAAACCATAAGGTATTTCTCGTCGATAACCTGTATGTCCTCCAGCAAGCTCATATAGATAGAAGTTGCGATTGGGGGTATCCATTGCCAAATTCCTGAAAGCGATTTGTAGAGTGCTACCAGGAGTTATTGGTTGAGCAAAATTAATCCTGATTCTGTCGCCTTCTGTAGAAATGTTGGCATCGATGTTTTGACCAGATTGATCTGTGATACTAATGTTGTCGTTGTTAATGCTAACAAGTTCTGAAGGACGAACTACTACATAGGATAAAGGCTGCTCTCCGGTATACACACTAATGTAATGAGTATCACGAAAACCGCTCGTCCTACTAATTCGCGGTGCGGTGCGGTCATAGGACATTGGTTGTCCGGGTTGGTATTGTTGTCCGGGTTGGTATTGCTGTCCGGGTTGGTATTGCTGTCCGGGTTGGATTGTTTGTCCGGGTTGGATTGTTTGTCCGGGTTGGTATTGCTGTCTGGGTTGTATTTGTTGGGTCTGAGCGATCGCTGGTAAACTAGTTGTGGCGATCGCTAAACTTACGGTAGAAAACCAAATCAATTTTTTCATTGCTCACCGCCAATAAACAGAAAATTAACGCTTTACTGACGATATTCCTGCAATTGGTATCTGATTACATCTGCCTGCAATGGGAAGCCCAGAAATATTAAAATCCTACATATAAAAACAAAAACCTCCCAAGAGAGGGAAGTTAAGAGTGAAAAAAATACTTTACCTGTATAAGTTTTTACTGCAACAGTCCGATCATATGTAGTAAACCCTGACCTGTAACCAACTCAATAATCAAGGCAATAAAGCCTAGCATCGCAATCCGACCATTCCACACTTCTGCACTGGTGGTCATACCCCATTCCCAGCTCTCTGGAGGATACATTTTCACCCGCTTCTTCATCTGAGTGACTTGGGAAAGCTTAAGACTGGGTTTTTGCAGTGCATCAATTACCAAGTCTGCCAAAGCTCTAATAAAGACTGGATGGGTATTAGGTGCGGGTACGCGACGGAAGTTGTGGATTCCTGCTTCTTCCGCAACTTCCCGATACTCAATATCAATTTCTTGTAGTGTCTCAATATGTTCCGAGACGAAACTGATGGGTACGACAACTAAGTCTTTAACGCCCTTTGCACCTAGTTCTTTAAGAGCATCTTCCGTATAGGGTTGCAGCCACTCTACCGGGCCGACACGGCTTTGGTAAGCTAGGGTGTGAGGATTGGGACGATTGAGGGTCTGCATAATGAGGGCTGTACATTCCTCAATTTCTTGCTGATAGGGGTCGCCTGCTTCTTCGACATAGCTTTTGGGAACACCATGTGCGCTAAAGAAGATGTGAACTTCATCAGGATTAGCAAACTGGCCAATTTCTTGGCTAATCAGTTCCGCCATTGATTGCAAGTAGCCTGGTTGTTTATGCCAAGACGGAATGACGGTGTATTCAATCCGTTGGAGTTTGGGGTCTTCTTGCCAAAGTCTATCTAGAAGCCGGAAGCTAGAACCACTGGTACTGATAGAAAATTGGGGATAGAGGGGTAGAATCACCAAGTTATCAAGATTGTCTTGGGTGAGAAGTGCGATCGCTTCTTCTGTGTAAGGATGCCAATAACGCATTCCTACATATATTTTGGCTTCCTGTCCCAAATCACCTAACTGTTCTTGTAGAGCTTCTCCCTGGGCTTCTGTAATCCGCCGTAAGGGCGAGCCACCACCAATTTGCTTATAGTTCTCTTGCGATATGCTCGTGCGTCTTGAAGCGATGTACCAAGCCAGGGGTTTTTGTAACCAACGGAATGGTAAGCGTATGATTTCTGGATCAGAAAAGAGGTTATATAAGAACGGCCCGACATCCTCTAATTTATCAGGTCCACCGAGATTGAGTAATAATACGCCTACACGACCCATAGCAGTTAATTTCCCCCGACTTTTTCAGATTTTTTACTAATGTTAACAATATATCTTTATTAAATATAAAGCTTAATAGTGAGTAAAGATGCAATGGCAACAATTTTAAGAGATTTAAGTTATCGCTATCAATGGCTATATGATGGAATATCGCGTTTAGCAGCCCTCAGCGTGGGTGGTGAAGCTCGTTTTCGGCAATTGGCTCTGCAAGGGTTAACAATTCAATCAGATACTCATGTTTTAGATTTATGTTGTGGTAGTGGTCAAGCGACGCAATTTTTAGTTAAATGTTCACAAAATGTAACAGGACTAGATGCTTCACCGTTATCTTTACAAAGAGCTAGGCAGAATGTACCTGAAGCAGCTTATGTAGAAGCTTTTGCGGAAAAAATACCTTTTACAGAGGCTCAATTTGATGTAGTCCATACCAGCGCGGCTCTACATGAAATGCAGCCTGCACAATTGCGGGAAATTATTCAAGAAGTTTATCGAGTGTTGAAGCCAGGAGGAGTATTTACTATTGTTGATTTTCATCCACCGACTAATCCCATCTTCTGGCCAGGTTTAACGTTATTTTTTTGGTTGTTTGAGACAGAAACAGCCTGGAAATTATTAAAAACTGATTTAACTGGGTTGTTAATTGAAATGGGATTTAGTGTAAGTCAACCAACTTTGTATGCGGGTGGTAGTTTGCAAGTAATTCATGCAAAAAAATAATTAATTGGGCATGGGGAATTGGGAATTGGTATTTCACGCCGTGTGCAACTTTCTCTCAAACCTAACCCCCAACCCCTTCCCTACATTCGCGCAGCGTGTCGTTCGCGTTAGCGTTGCGTAGCAAAGACAGGGAAGGGGAGAAAGATTTAAAGCCTCTCTCCTTGTAGGGGAGAGGTACCCTGCGGGTTCGCGGTAGCGTCTGTTCTGTCTACGACACGCTACGCGTTCGCGCAGCGTCCCGCAGGGAACGTAAGAGAAGCAAGCTATGGAGAGGGGTTTCAAAAATAAGTTGCACATCGCGTTATTTCAATACTAAAAACATTATCCCCTGTCACCTTTCTCCTATTCCCTAGGCAATATGACGGAAACAGTTGTTCCAACGCCTACTTCACTATTAACTAAAATTTCTCCTTGGTGAGCATCAACACATTTTTTGACAATTGATAGACCCAAACCAGTACCAGCAATTCCGCCAACATTCTCTCCTCGATGGAAAGGCTGAAACAAATGCTTTTGGTCTTGTGGGGAAATGCCAATACCCCAGTCTTGAATTTTAAAAATTACCGCGTGTTCTTGACCAAATAATTCAAAATTAACTATACCACCGGGTAGTGAATACTTAATAGCATTACCAAGCAAATTACCCAAAATGTGGTGCAGTAAGCTTTCATCTAATAATACTGGTTCTAATTTTTGATGACAGTTAAAAATCACTGTGAGATGCTTATCTTTAATAGATAACTGCGCTTCTTCTACTATTTGACGACAGAACGCTTCTAAATCCATAGCAATCAGGTCACACTGGAGTTTACCAGAATCGGCTTTACCTATTAATGACACTTCATCTAATAGCTGTGCCATATTTTTGATTGCTGAACGAATCATTTGTAAGTGAGAGTGTTTTTTTTCTTGGCTTAATTTTTCTTCATGATTTTGTAACAATCCAGCAGCTAAAAGAATAGTATTTAAGGGATTCCGAATGTCATGGGAAAGCATAGAGACAAACTCGGCTTTAAACTGGTTAATTTCTTGAGCTTTTACCAGTTCAGCCGTGCGTTCCTCAACACGATTTTCTAGAGATTTATTGAGGATTCGTAAGGTCTCCAAGGCTTGCTTGCGCTCAATTGCGTAACATAAAGCCCGCACCAAAACATGAACATTTACCTGTCGCTTGACTAGATAATCTTGCGCTCCTTGTCGCACAGCTTCAATTGCTAAATCTTCGTCATTAGTATTAGTTAGAACAACAATTGGTACACTAGGGTCTTGCTTTATCAACAAAGACAGAGATGATAGACCTTGACTGTCAGGCAGAGTAAGGTCTAGTAAAATCACATCATAACTAGTATGACTAAGTTCGCTGAGTGCTTCCCGCAATCGCTTCACATGAACCAGAAGAAATTGTTTGGATTCAGCTTGGTGCAAATATTCTTGTAATAACCTCGCTTCTGCTATGTTGTCCTCAATTAAGAGAATTTTTACTGAATGTCCAACTATCATCTTCTGGGTTCACCTCCTGGGAATGAGTTGTGAGTAATGAGTGCTGAGTGCTGAGTAATGAGTTTTGAGTTTTGAGTTTTGAGTTTTGAGTTTTGAGTAATGAGTGCTGAGTGGTGGGTGGGGATTGAGAACAGTTAGGGAAATCTACCTTGTTTCCCCCCCACTTCCCTAATCCGGTGGTAGCGTAACTGTAGATAGCCAAAACTCCTCAATTCCTTTGACAATTTGGAACAGTTGACTAAGGTTGCGAGATTTGGTGATGTAGCAGTTTACGTGCAGTTCATAGCTGTGAAAAATATCATCTTCGTTTCTCGAAGTTGTCAGCACTACTACCGGAATGCGTTTGAGTAAGGGGTCAGCTTTAATTTCTGCCAATACTTCTCGACCGTCTTTTCTAGGTAGGTTCAAATCTAACAGGATGAGGTCTGGACGTAGCGCATCAGTATATTCACCTTCTCGGCGAAGATAGGCCATGGCGTCCATACCATCCCGGACTGTAACCACTTGGTGTGGAATTGAGCTATTTTTGAACGCTTCTTGGATGAGACGAATATCGGCTTTGTTATCCTCAACTAAAAATATTGTTTTGAGTTTTTCTTCCGTTTCTACGCTCACGCTCTCGGCCTCCAACTGGAATTGTAAAGTAGAAGGTCGCACCCTCACCAAGTTGTGACTCTACCCAAATGCGTCCCCGATGACATTCGATAATTTTCTTACAGATGGCTAGACCCATACCTGTACCTTGATACTCGTCTCGTGTATGCAGGCGTTGGAAGATCACAAAAATGCGATCGCTAAATTGTGGATCAATCCCAATTCCGTTATCCTTGACTGAGAATAACCACTCATCGTCTAATCTTTCTGCACCGATGTGGATTTGGGGTGGTTTGTCGCTGCGGAATTTGATGGCGTTAGCAATCAGGTTTTGGAATAGCTGCATGAGTTGGGTGCTACCAGCCATGACTGTGGGTAAGGGGTCATGGGTGACAGTAGCCTTGGCTTCGACAATGCGTTGGCGTAAATTGCCTAATGCTCGTTCTAGTGGGGTTTCTACATCCGTAAGTTGAAAAGCGATCGCTTGGGTGTCTACCTTCGAGTATGCTAGGACATCATCAATTAATGTTTGCATGAGGCTGACTCCCTCAACTGCGAAGTTGATAAACTCTTTCGCATCTGCATCTAGCTTTTCTTCATAGCGCATTTCCAATAATTGGACGTAATTCGCTACTTGATTAAGCGGTTCTTGCAAGTCATGGGAAGCAACGTAGGCAAACTTTTTCAGTTCGGCGTTGGAACGTTCTAAATCTTGCGCTAACTGTGCTAGTTCATCGGCTTGGCGCAGGACAATATTGACAATTGCCTTTTTCAATTCTAGCGCGGCTTTAATTTCTACATATCGCCAAGGTAATGAGGTGAGGCGGACTGTCTCTTTCCAAAGTTCAAAGGATTTTCGGGGACAGAGGCGCACATTCCCCTCAGACTGGCTGACTTCAAAAGCATTGTGAGGATCACCACCCCAATTTACAGTTTGAATCACTTCCGGTCTAAACCACAATACATAATTACGATGGGAAATGGGGATGGCTAACAACCCACTAGCCACGTTTTTAAATCTTTCTGCATCTGGATAAACTTGTGGTAGTGAATCGGTGGAGAAAATTTCTGACTCGACGTTATTTTTCAGCCACTGCACCAAAAAAACTAAGTCTTCTTCTTTAGGAGTCTCACCAATTAAAGTAAATTGGTCACCACAACACACAGCTGCACCTTTGGCACTAGTTAAATCTAAAAGATTAGGCTGATGTTTAACTAAACCATCAATAAAGTTGTCTTCTTGGGACATATATTCAACCAACAATGATTGAATATGGGTGAGATTCATTCGATAATCGTAATCTTCAGTTTCTTCTCTGGCTGAAAGTTCTGCAAATATCACTCGTCCTAGAAATTCGCAGGCTTTGCGTAATTCGTAAGAAACATATTTAGGTGACTGATGGTGACAAGCAATTAATCCCCAAAGTTTTTGGTCTTTAATCAAAGAAATAGTTAAGGAAGCACCTACACCCATATTGTGTAAGTAATCCAAATGACAGGAAGCGGCACTTCTGAGGATAGAATTAGTTAAATCAGGCGGGCGATCGCTTACCGGATTTTTCACTGGTAACATCTGTACAGCTTCAGCCTGAGAATCTGGGATCAGCCGAATAGAATTAGAAATAAATAATTTTCTCGCAGGTTTAGGAATATCTGATTCTGGATAGTGCAGTCCTAAATATGGCTCTAAGGTGGCGATTTTTTCCTCAGCGACAACAGAACCATGTCCATCATCATCGAATTTATATAACATCACCCGATCGAAACCTGTCACTTTGCGGACTTCTTGCACAATTATCTGACAGAAATCTCGCAGATTCGCCGTTCTTTCTAACTCATTAATAGAAGCTTTAGCTAGATGATAAAAGCTTAAAAAAGGAATATTTTCTTGAGAAATAGCAGGTTCTAACTCTAAAATCAAAAATCCTTCAGAATTGCGATGGAAGACTGCATCAAAAACTACGTAATCATCGCCTTTCTTCCGCATCCAAAGCTTTGTCGGATTAATAAATTCGATATTACCTTCTAATAATCCAGCTTTGATTCGCTCAACTTGAAATGAATCGAGTAAGTCTTCTAGTTTTTTCTGTAAAACAGATTCAGCATTAATACCTAAAATATCCCAGGTATTGTTGCTAACTTGCAATATTTTCAGGTCAGGTTCTTCTAAGACGAGCAACACTCCATGAGGTTGAACTTGGCTAGAAAGATGAATTGGAGCTTCTTTTAACCTTGTGACATTAATGTCTGCTATTTCTAAGCTGATGGTCATAACTAAACTATCCTCTTTGATTGTCTGAGGTCATCAAAATTATAGTCAATGGCAAATTTTGACTATTCTGATATTTCTAGAGTTAAAGAATCAGCAATTGTCAGATAGATTGCATGAGAAATATCAAAATATAAAATTCTCTACTGTTAACATCTATTTTTGGTTAATTTGCCCTTTAGTCCTGCTATTGTTACTTTAAGTAACGTTTTCAGGCTACTAAATATTTAACTCCTCAGTAAGTTGGCGGCAGTTCATTTCTAGACTGCCTGCGTTTTACAGTCTAACAGGCACTAATGATATGCAGAGATAAGAAATATGAAAACTTAAGTGATTGATTAAGCAGATTATGTTTAGCTATGTAAACTATTTGTAGCTGTGATTAACCGCGTCTCAACAAGTGTCTTTTGGGCTTATATCCAAGAATTAAACCACATCCGCAATCTATAACCTTCAGGTGAGAGGGGTAAACCTAAATAAATCGGCATCCAGAAGACAAAAGCGGCGATAATGAGGAAAGAAATAGAGATGCCTATAGCTCGGAGTGATCGATGATAACTGTGTAGACATTGATCGACAAACCAGGCGATCGCTAAAAATGCAAATACGACAGATGTCATGTAATGATAGATAAAAACACACCTTGTTACCTTTACCCAAGGTAGTAAGTTGACAGCATAATTTACGACTAAAAATAACGCTATCCAACTGTCAGTAGAAATATTTTCAGGTAAAGATAAGCGTCTTTGTTTGATGACAGGAATCACAATAGGCGTTAATAGCATCCCCAGTAGAAATAATATAGATGCGAAAGCAAACCACCACAAAAAAGGATTGCCAATCGCATGAACATCATAGATAACTTTTCCTGTACCTCTAGGTAAGGGAGGCCCCAATACAGGTAAAGGATCAGTTATACTTTGCGTTGTCTGATAATAATAAGCCATTGGTCGAGTCAGCAAAGGCCATTTGTACCAAGCAGCACAGTAGGGATGGACTGTAGGAGAATTACCACCCAGTTTTTCGTGAAATTCTAAAATTTCCTTGTGTACTGCTATAAATCCATATTTAGGATTGATTTGCAGGTGAGGAATCCAGAGGATACTATAGACAGCTACGGGAACAATACCTAAAGACAAGATAAATTGCCAAAAGTTAATTTGTGTAAGCTTTTGTAGTGGTAAAAGATGGGAAAGATTAATTGACTGCTGGTTAAAGGAATTATTTATATTAAACGTAAATAAATTTTTTATAATATCTTTGGTTTGATTTCTATGCGTAAGTAATTGGTATATCCAACTGAAGCTCCAAATAACATAGATACCAAATAAAGAAAATAGCCCGTTCCATTTTGTAGCACAGGAAGCACCAAAAGCTATACCTGCTAACACTAAATATAATTGACGTTTTTGTTGCTTGGCTAATGCCAATAAAAACAACAAATGTCCTGATAATGCAAACAAAACTATATAAATATTAATTAAAGCATAGCGAGATTCGACAATTAATATACCATCTAAAGCGGTGAATAGACCTGCTAGTAAAGAAAAGCTGCGACGGTAACTTAATTGATAAGCAATATTAGCGATAATAATAGGAATAAATGAGCCAGATAGAGCATTCATCCAGCGATAACTCCAAGGCGATCGCAAAGAACCTGTCAGTCCATTTACTGGTTCTTGCCAAAAAGGAACATGACTACCAAGCCACATTCCCAAGGCAATCATATACTTACCTAAAGGTGGATGACCATCAAAAAATGGTGTATGGGTAAGATAGTTATGACCGAACTTAGCATAATAAACTTCATCAAATACCAACGTATTAAATCTATCTAATCCCCAAAAACGTAGAGTCAGAGACAGCAGAAATATCCCCATCAACCCAATTCGATACCAATTCTTAGTCATTACTCATTAGTTATTAGTCACTTTTGAGTTGCTCTATTAACGTTTGTAGTAAGGACTTTAGTCCTTAATCATACTTGCTATACGCAATGAGCTACCCACTACGAACTATAACTTATAGTGACCATGTTGGTTTTCTTATGTTTTGGTGTGTGCAGTTAATGATCGCTACTGAATATCAGCGTTGAGCATAACGGATTGCACTGGTAGTTATACCCTTTTACTTGAATATTGATACATTTAGGCAAGCACTAAACCCGAACGACTGGAAGTCGCGGCTATATAAACCAAGTCCGCCTGCGCGGATTAATGGAAAATCAATCCCTAATAGGGATTAAGTGAAATTGCAATTCTCATCACCCTAAATGGTGGAGTCGCAAACAATGTTTCAATCCCTAATAGGGATTAAGTGAAATTGCAATCATTAAATATGCAATATCTGGTTATCCCTTAGATAGTTTCAATCCCTAATAGGGATTAAGTGAAATTGCAATGCCAGTAATATTGGTGCAACACTACTGGCAAAGTTTCAATCCCTAATAGGGATTAAGTGAAATTGCAATTTTAATTCCATGTTCATCGGTGAAAAATATCTTTGTTTCAATCCCTAATAGGGATTAAGTGAAATTGCAATAATAATGTGATCGAGTTAGCGTTGGGCTTTAATTTGTTTCAATCCCTAATAGGGATTAAGTGAAATTGCAATGTGTATTAAGGTGTGGTGTTAGGGGTTACTGGTTAGTTTCAATCCCTAATAGGGATTAAGTGAAATTGCAATGGTAAGACTACACAAGCCAAATTATTGGCGCGTTTCAATCCCTAATAGGGATTAAGTGAAATTGCAATTGGCTTCTAAAGGTATTCAATCAGAAGAAGTTCGGCGTTTCAATCCCTAATAGGGATTAAGTGAAATTGCAATAATTAAAAGCAGCAGTATTAAATCAAATTCAAGCGTTTCAATCCCTAATAGGGATTAAGTGAAATTGCAATTGGAGTCGGGCATACCGTGAATACAAAAAGGAGTTGGGTTTCAATCCCTAATAGGGATTAAGTGAAATTGCAATTCAAAACTACAATCTGAGTACCACAGGCTAGAAACTGAGGTTTCAATCCCTAATAGGGATTAAGTGAAATTGCAATGTCGATGCCGTAAGTCCTATCTATATACTCATCGTTTCAATCCCTAATAGGGATTAAGTGAAATTGCAATGTGGGAACAGTGCGAACGAGCGATCGCACTGTGGTTTCAATCCCTAATAGGGATTAAGTGAAATTGCAATCTTCATCTAAGCCTGTAGTTTCCGTATCTAAAATGTTTCAATCCCTAATAGGGATTAAGTGAAATTGCAATGCTTGTAGCATCAACTTTAGTAAACTCCACAACCCGTTTCAATCCCTAATAGGGATTAAGTGAAATTGCAATTGCGCTGTTTAATTACAGTCTCACGCCTTGCTTGTTTCAATCCCTAATAGGGATTAAGTGAAATTGCAATCCTATAGGCTTCACGGGTATGAAGTTTTTTGATGTTTCAATCCCTAATAGGGATTAAGTGAAATTGCAATTGAAGGCGGCCATAATCCGCACCATCCAAAAAGCCGGTTTCAATCCCTAATAGGGATTAAGTGAAATTGCAATTGGAATGGCAAAAAAGTATTGTGATAAATACTGAAAGTTTCAATCCCTAATAGGGATTAAGTGAAATTGCAATATCCATCCATCGTTAAAGTTGCTTGCTGGGAAAGCGTTTCAATCCCTAATAGGGATTAAGTGAAATTGCAATTCATACAAAGGCGGTTTCCATGCTGTATCGCCTTCTGTTTCAATCCCTAATAGGGATTAAGTGAAATTGCAATTAATAATCCTTCGGCAAGTGGCAAACTTGTAACGTACGAAGTTTCAATCCCTAATAGGGATTAAGTGAAATTGCAATGAGTTGAATAACTCAGTATACAAGTAGAGTATATGTTTCAATCCCTAATAGGGATTAAGTGAAATTGCAATGTTTGTCTGTAGTTGGGCTGTAATGCTCAGAATGCCATCTGTTTCAATCCCTAATAGGGATTAAGTGAAATTGCAATCAATACGTCTAAATCATTTCTGCTAGCCTCTGGTGTTTCAATCCCTAATAGGGATTAAGTGAAATTGCAATTACACCGTTAGAATCAAATCAAGTTTTTGATATTTCGTTTCAATCCCTAATAGGGATTAAGTGAAATTGCAATTAGCTAAGACTCGCAAGGATAAAACAAACCCTGATCGTTTCAATCCCTAATAGGGATTAAGTGAAATTGCAATGTTAAAAATAGTTCAGCAATTATTATCTAGGAGAAAGTTTCAATCCCTAATAGGGATTAAGTGAAATTGCAATCTAAGTTCAAAGATGGACTTTCTATGAGTGAATTAGCAGTTTCAATCCCTAATAGGGATTAAGTGAAATTGCAATAATTGCTCCCTTGAGAGATTTAACAATTTGAGTTTGTTTCAATCCCTAATAGGGATTAAGTGAAATTGCAATAACTGAATAGCGCAATTGGTGAGGTAGCAGTTAATCGTTTCAATCCCTAATAGGGATTAAGTGAAATTGCAATATCCCACCAAAAGATTCTTTTAAGCGACTTAAGAAGTTTCAATCCCTAATAGGGATTAAGTGAAATTGCAATCTGTAGCCCAGGATATTCCTTGGGCTAAGGTAGCGTTTCAATCCCTAATAGGGATTAAGTGAAATTGCAATTTTACTCAAAGGTATCGAAAAAGTCAAAGCCGACGTTTCAATCCCTAATAGGGATTAAGTGAAATTGCAATCATTTACAATCAGCATCAAAAATCACTGTATAGGTTAGGTTTCAATCCCTAATAGGGATTAAGTGAAATTGCAATGAAGCTCTAAGGCGCGGTTGACTTGCTCTGGGGTATGTTTCAATCCCTAATAGGGATTAAGTGAAATTGCAATAGCGGTAGCTGGAAAGCTAGTCAGTATTTGATTTTCAAGGTTCAGATGCGCGATCGCGATAACATATAGCATAAACCATATTAATTAAATTGGCTATCAATTGCTGAAATCAAGTCTGGGTAAGGAGCGCGGGTGTTTCTGTGGTTAGGATTGCTTCAAACTCTTGTACCGAGGGCAATTCAGCCATTGTCTTTCCAATTAGATTTCTAACACCTACCCATCCGCGCATTTAGCGAAAAAACTAATTAAATTTTCAGCCAATCCCCAGCCTTTTAATCTTGGATTCGCAATTTTAGATTTTGGATTGAATAATCTAAAATCTAAAATTCCTTCCTAGTACAGCACGGCGTAAATAAGCAGACCATTTCAAAACAGCAAAAGCCTTGGTATGTTAAACTTTTGACTTTTGACTTTTGACTTTTGACTTCCGCCTTGCGGTACTAGTCCCTCAACTCTGTTCCACCTTCGCCACCTCTAACATTGTCTTTAGCACCGAATCAGGATTGAGACTAATAGAATCAATCCCCTGTTCTACCAAAAATTGAGCAAATTCTGGGTAATCGCTGGGTGCTTGTCCGCAGATACCGATTTTGCGGTTGTGTTTTTTAGCTGCTTCTATCGCCATTTTGACCATTTGCTTCACAGCCGGACTGCGTTCATCAAACAGCCGCGCCACCAAAGCTGAGTCTCTATCTAATCCTAGTGTCAACTGAGTTAAATCATTAGAACCAATGGAGAACCCGTCAAATATCTCCGCAAACTGTTCGGCTAGAATTACATTACTAGGCAACTCGCACATCACATACACCTGCAAGTTGTTCACGCCTTGTTTTAGCCCATTTTTTGCCATCTCTGCTAAAACTAACAGTCCCTCTTCAGGAGTGCGACAGAAGGGAATCATCGGGATGACATTGGTTAAACCCATATCTTCCCGTACTCGTTTGATGGCTTGACACTCTAAAGCAAAGCCATCTTTGTAGCCTTCATCATAATATCGTGCTGCACCCCGCCAGCCGAGCATGGGGTTTTCTTCTTTTGGCTCAAATTGTCTACCACCTTCTAAGTTGGCGTATTCATTACTCTTAAAATCTGACATTCGCACAATTACAGGCTTGGGATAAAAGGCGGCGGCGATTCTACCTATCCCTTGGGCTAATTTATCGACAAAATACTGGGGTTTATCATCATACATGGCGGTGATAGCAGCAATTTTGGCTTTTGCTTCTGCATCTTCTAATTTGTCGTAGTGAATCAACGCCAGAGGATGAATTTGGATTTGGTTTGCAATGATAAACTCAGTCCGCGCTAAACCCACCCCATCATTAGGAATTGCAGATAAACTCAAAGCTTCTTGGGGATTACCGACATTCATTAAAATCTGAGTCCGGGTATGAGGTAAGTTTTCTAAAGCTACTTCCTTAACTTCAAAAGGTAATAAACCTGCATAAACTTTGCCTTCTTCCCCTTCCGCGCAAGAAACCGTCACTTCTTGACTAGTTGTTAAAACTTCCGTCGCGTTAACACAACCAACGATCGCAGGTACACCCAATTCTCGTGCGATAATTGCTGCATGACAGGTACGTCCCCCAGAATTAGTAATAATTGCACTGGCGCGTTTCATGATGGGTTCCCAGTCGGGGTCAGTTCTTTCTGTAACTAAAACGTCCCCAGCCTGGAACTCTTGTATTTGTTTAACATCTAAAATTACCCGCGCTTTTCCTTGACTAATCGCTTCCCCAACCGCCCTTCCAGTAACTAAGGGGTGTAGAGATTGAGGAGTAGAGATTTGGCTAGTTTTCTCCCCAGTCCCCAGTCCCCAGTCTCCAGTCCCCAATACCAACCGATAACTCCGCAATACGTTACCGTTCTTCTGCGACTGCACTGTTTCGGGACGGGCTTGGACTATAAATAGTTGATTGGTAATACCATCTTTTGCCCATTCAATATCCATCGGCGTATAAATACCGTGGACTTGGCAATAATGGTCTTCAATTAAACAAGCCCAACGCCCTAGTTGTAAAATCTCTTCATCACTCAGGGCAAATTGATTTTGTTCTAAATTAGATACAGGTATATTTTTAGTAGATTTAGTACCTCGATCATAGACCATTTTTAATTCTTTGCTGCCCAATTTTTTATCAATAATGGGACGAAAACCTGCTTTTAATGTTGGTTTGAAAACATAATATTCATCGGGGTTAACTGTCCCCTGGACAACGTTTTCTCCTAAACCATAAGCAGCTGTAATTAAAGCAGCATCTTTAAACCCTGTTTCGGTGTCAATAGAAAACATCACCCCAGAGGTAGCTAAATCAGAACGCACCATTTTCTGTACACCCACAGCTAGGGCAATGCTAAAATGATCAAATCCTTTGGTATGGCGGTAAGAGATAGCACGGTCTGTAAATAGGGAAGCAAAACATTGATGACAAGCTGTTAATAATGCTTCTACACCAACAATATTCAAATAGCTTTCTTGTTGTCCTGCAAAACTAGCATCGGGGAGGTCTTCGGCTGTAGCACTAGAACGAACTGCTACATCTGTGTTGGGGTTATACAATTCACACAGACTTTCATAGGCTCTAGCGATCGCCTTTTGTAATTCTAAAGGAAATGGTGTGTTCATCAGGAGCGATCGCGCCTGTTTTCCTCTTGCTTGTAAGTTTTTGACATCTTCTACATCCAAGTCAGCAAATAGTTCTCTTAACTTGGCTTCCAACCCCGCCGACTGGATGAAGTAACGATAAGCATAAGCTGTAGTGGCAAATCCTGTAGGTACATTTACGCCTTTGGATGTTAGTTCCTGAATCATTTCCCCCAAAGACGCATTCTTCCCACCAACTAAAGCTATATCTGTAATCCCAACTTGATCAAACCAGAGAACAAGTGATTTCTCCTTGGCAAATTGAGGCACAGTGCTATGAAATACTGTAACCATAAATATTACCTCCCAAATTGATGATCTAATATCAATTCGTAATTCGTAATTAAGAGAGACAGATGAAACTCTAAAGACTCAAAGTTTCATGTTTAATCTTTTTTTTGGAGAATTGATATTATTTTTTTGACTTAGTTTTTTTTATCTGGAAATTGACAGCCATATTGACACGAGGGATCGTGTTTTCATGCTGTTAGTGTATTGAATATTTTCTTTGGGATCACCATAACAAAAAAAACTAGGTTTTGGTTTATCGCGCAATATAATTCATTTTTTTCAATAATTTATCCCTTTAGATAGAGGTATAGATTAACAATTTGTCACAATGCCAATCTTTGATAAAAAGTTAAATTGCTAAATTCCTATCAGATTCCTATTTGATTTTTTTGCCTAGCCTGCACTTGGACTAAAAAACTCAGTATATTCCCTACTTAACAGCTAAATTCCATAACCTAACCCCTTGGTTATCCGTGGCAGCAAGGGTTGTACCATCTGGGCTAAGTGCTACTTGAGAAATGGTGATTCCCTTTGGTTTTTGCCAAGTTAACAATTTTTTACCCGTGCTAATTTGCCAAATATTTAAGGAACTACCATTGCTAATCAGTGTTTGACTATCTGGCGTAACTAACAAGGTATTGACTGTGCCGACATTCGGGATAATTCGCACCACTTTTTTTGTTGTTATGTCCCAGATATGGAGATTCTCTTCTTGGGCAGTTATGAGGGTTTTAGCGTCGGGTGTAACGGCTAATGTGTTGATGCGTTTGCCTTTGTTATCACCAAAAGATTGCAACCGCTTACCTGTATTAATATCCGAGATTTCTATCTGGTTGCTGTAGGAACTATTGGCAACGACTACAGTTTTACCGTCTGGAGTGATATCCACAGGATAGCCTGAACCCAAAGTTTCAATGTTAGCCGGCATAGTCCGCAATAATTTACCACTGCTGAGTTCCCAAACCCCTATATCTGCTGTAGGTTTATCTCCCTTGTGGAAGCCGATGAGGGTTTTAGCGTCAGGAGTCAGCTTGACTAACTCAGAACCTTCCAGCCTGTGGAGAATGTTACCTGTTGCTAGTTCCCGGATTTGTATTTGTTTTGGTGCGGCTGTGACTAGAGTTTTACCATCGGGAGTAATAGCGATCGCTTCTATGAGATCATTAAGAGTTGTATTGCCGTCCGGTGGGCCTGGAAAGGTGTTCAGTAATTTACCTGGATCTATTTGCCAAACTCTCAGATCACCGGAATTAGCAATGACTAGTTTATTGCCATCACGAGTAAATCCCAAACAACGAATGCCGTTGTAAGAAGATAAGGCAAATTTCTGCTCATAGCCGATAATCTTACCGATGGTAGGAAGAAAATTCTGCTCCTGTCCACTAGATTTCACAAATTGAAAAGGTGCAGGTGCTAAGGTCACATACATTGAAATCAACATCACACTGTATGTGAAAATTACTGCAATCAGAATAAAACGGGACTTAAATTGGGGAGAAAGCTTGAGTCCACAAATCCCACCTACCACACCGCCAATAATCGAACCTAATGGTGCTACGACAATGAACTTCAACATTATCGCCAGCCCACCAAAAGGCCCTCCTATATAAGTATCTGGACTAGCAAAAATAGGTATCATTGCCAGCAGCATCATACCGAAAAACGAACCCAACATTGCAGGAAATAGAGTATCTTTCATGCGGTGGGAGCTTTTTCCCATAATCAGCCCAATAATACCGCCAACTACAGCCCCAATAACTACACTAACGAAAGTTGCGTATATCAGTTGTGGCAGAATAAAGGTAAAAATAAAATCAAAATTAATAAAATTCATGAGAAAACGCAATTATTTTGGGAATCGGTGCTGATACTATTTCTTTATGAAGATGTTCTTAACTAGCTTGCAGGTTAATACAGTGAAGCCTCACAGAGATTTGGTATAAGCAGTCGCTTACATTCAAAGCTTGATCGCCAGCATAACCATAAGTTGGTAACAAAAATTGCTGTTATTCGGATTAATTTAAACTTTTAACTGAAAGTAGTAGAACAAGTTCAATAATCAGCTGATGTATCCAGAAAAGTAATAGCATTACCCTAGAGGCTAAAAGCTCAAAAAACTATGACACCTGAAGAAATTGCAGGGACTCTGACCGAATTATTTAGCACAGCAAATGTACAAGAGATCACATCTTGCTCCTGGCAGATAGACACATCTACATTTAGACTGTTGGTATTGCTGTCAGAAGATAGCAATTGGTTGCGGGTTTTATTACCGATTGTGCCATTACAAGAAGCGCAACCATTCTTAGCAGAGTTTTTATCAGCCAACTTTGATGACACCCAAGAAGTCCGCTATGCCTTGTATGACAACGTGATGTGGGGAGTATATCAGCATCATAGCGGTACTTTGATGAGAGATGATTTGAAAAATGCGATCGCTAGACTCATATCTTTACATACCGGAGGCTTAAACGATGTCTTCAATCGCCTCATCGAAAATCGCATTCGGCAGATTGTGCAAGCCGCAAAACAACAAGGACAATCTCTGCAAGCCACAATGCAGACCCTAGAAAGGTTCTATGCAGAAGGACTGTTAGGAGAAATTAACCAAACGGTAGAAACAAGAGAAGAAGTTTTAGCAGCTTGGCAACGGCAGCTAGAACGTCTATGGCATGAAATAGAATCTCACCCAGAATAATCACATGGACATCATCAAAATCCTCAAGCAAGACTATCAACGCTTCCCAGACAATCAAACCTACAGTATTTATGCCGCCAATGTTTATTTTCAAGACCCGTTAAATAGTTTTCGTGGTGTTGAACGCTATAAACAGATGATTAAATTCATCAAAACTTGGTTTTTAAATTGTCGGATGGATGTACATGATATTCAACCCTTGGGAGACACCATCAAAACCGAATGGACACTGAGTTGGAATACTCCTCTACCCTGGAAACCGCGCATCTCTATTTCTGGTTGGAGTGAACTAGGACTTAACTCAGATGGCTTGATAGTTTCTCACATTGATTATTGGCACTGTTCTCGTCTAGACGTGTTGAAACAGCACATAATCTCTAACCATAAGTAAATCGAGTTTAAGTTAGAGTATTTACCCAATCTCACATACAAAACAGGATCAATAATATACTGAAACCAAAAGAGCGATCGCTATGGCCGATAAAGAACTCAAACAACTCATAGAAGCTAACGCTAAAACAATCCAAGCCATGTTAGACGATATGGCAGACACACGAGAAGAACGGCAAGAACTCCGCGAAGGCATGATCCAACTGCAAAAAGCAGTAGAAAGATTAACCCAGGTACAAGAAGGCATATTTAACCTGTTACTTTCCGTAGATGGCGATCGCCCTACAATTCTTAACAAACTCTCAGAAATCGAAACCAAACTAGATCAACTATTGCAGTCTCATCCCCAAGATAAATAAATCTTCAATACCCAATACCCCTTGTCCAATGCCCCAAACCCCAAAAGCATTGATAATAGAAATAGCGTAAATAAATGTAAACAATTCTCAGGCAGGGCAAAATCATCCATGCGAGTAATTTTAATGACAGGTAAAGGCGGCGTGGGTAAAACCTCCGTTGCAGCAGCAACTGGACTGCGTTGTGCAGAATTAGGATATCGTACACTGGTTTTGAGTACAGACCCTGCCCACTCATTAGCAGACAGTTTTGACATGGAACTAGGCCATGCAGCCCGGCAAATTCGTCCTAATTTGTGGGGTGCAGAACTAGATGCACTGCAAGAACTAGAAGGAAACTGGGGTGCAGTTAAACGCTACATTACCCAGGTTTTACAGGCCAGAGGTTTAGATGGAGTACAGGCAGAAGAATTAGCCATCCTACCAGGTATGGATGAAATTTTTGGCTTGGTAAGAATGAAACGCCACTACGATGAAGGCGAGTATGATGTCTTGATTATTGACTCTGCACCCACCGGCACAGCATTACGACTGTTGAGTTTACCGGAAGTTGGTGGCTGGTATATGCGGCGTTTTTACAAGCCATTTCAAAATATCTCTGTAGCATTGCGTCCCCTAGTTGAACCGATTTTTAGACCCATTGCGGGATTTTCTTTGCCCAACAAAGAAGTAATGGATGCGCCTTATGAATTTTATGAGCAAATTGAAGCATTGGAAAAAGTATTAACAGATAATACCCAAACTTCAGTCCGCTTAGTCACTAATCCAGAGAAGATGGTGATTAAAGAATCGCTACGCGCTCATGCCTATCTCAGCTTGTATAATGTCGCCACAGATTTAGTCGTAGCTAATCGAATTATCCCGGCGGAAGTTCAAGATCCATTCTTCCAACGTTGGAAACAAAATCAAGAGGAATATCGTCAAGAAATTCATGATAATTTTCATCCTCTACCTGTTAAAGAAGTACCATTATTCTCTGAGGAAATGTGTGGTTTAGCAGCCTTAGAGCGGTTAAAAGAAACCCTCTATAAAGATGAAGACCCAACTCAAATATATTACAAAGAAACTACCCTTAGAGTAGTGCAAGAACAAAATCAATACAGCTTAGAATTGTACTTGCCAGGGATTCCCAAAAATCAAATTCAACTCAATAAAACTGGGGACGAATTAAATATTACAATTGGTAATCATCGCCGTAACTTAGTGCTACCTCAAGCCCTAGCTGCACTACAACCCGCAGGTGCAAAGATGGAAGACGATTATCTCAAAATTCGCTTTACTGATAATGCAAGAGTCTAATAATTGACAATTAGAGAGTCAAAATCCGAATAATTGGCAAATCAAGAAAGCAAAGAAATCCTGTTTTATAAATTAGACCAAATATCTGAAAATAAAGGGCAATATTGACTTTTATTTCTGATTTTAATCGACGCAATATTGCGTCTTTTTTTTCTTAATTTTAGCTATTATTAAGCTTTTATGAAGTTTACCAATACTTTATAAAATCATTATTGACGATTTTTCAAAATAAATTATTTAGCATACTTTTGGCCGTATTTTTACTGTAGACAATGTGATTCATAAAAATACAGAATGTTTTTAGATTTATAAAAATCTAATATTTTTCCTGAAATTAATTTAATAAAAAGCAATGTCCCCGATCGCTCCATCCGATTTACAGGTTAGTCTCAATCAAGAAAGTGTACTACGTCGGATTACAACTCGTATCCGTCAATCCTTAGAGTTGGAAGATATTATTACGGCGACAACGGCGGAAGTACGCGCACTACTAGAAACTGAGCGCGTCATGATCTACAAGTTTCACACTGATGGAAGCGGCCAGGTCATTGCTGAATCGATTTACGAACACCTTTTACCTTCATTACTAGGCTTAAATTTCCCCGCCGATGACATTCCCCCCGTAGCTAGGGAACTTTTCATCAAGTCAAAGGTGCGTTGTGCAGTTAATGTAGATTCTGGGCAAATTGGTCAAAGTACCTTACATAAATTAGAAACAGGAGAAGAAACACCAGAAGGAATCCGTTATCGTCCTGTAGATCCATGTCATGCTCAATATCTCACAGCAATGGGTGTGAAGTCTTCCGTTGTTGCCCCAATTTTCCATCAAGATGCACTCTGGGGATTGTTGGTATCTCATCACTCACAAGCCCGTGATATTTCCGAACATGAGTTGGCAGCTATGCAAATGGTTGTAGATCAATTATCCGTGGCAATTTCTCAAAGTTACCTCCTCACCCAAGCCCGTGCAAAAGCAGAACGGGAAGCTGTAATTAATCGCATTGCTACCCTACTGCACTCATTACCCACAATTGTCCTACAACCTGCGTTAGAAGCAGCAGTTACCGCTTTTAACGGTGTTGGTGGTAGGCTTTGCCTCAAAAATCAAGCTCTTGACCTACACAATAGTCATCACAAGAGTTTAGCCGAATGTTTAATTCCTGGTAGCGATTGTGTCCAGATTTATACCTGCGGTCAACAACCAGTTATTCCAGAACCAACTATCTATCCCCTCATTGAGCAATATAGTGTCTGGCAAGAACACTATAAATCTCATCATTATGATGTGTGGGCAATTACCGATATATATCAAACTCCTGCATTGCATAGTTTACAGCCTGTTTTTCAACCAACAAAAATTCGCAGCATTTTGATGATTCCGTTGGAGTATCGTCAGCAGTTGCTAGGATACTTAAGTATTTTTCGCAATGAAATAGACACAGAAACTCTGTGGGCAGGTCAGCATGACCCAGACAAAAGACAAATTTACCCTCGTCAATCATTTCAACTGTGGTGTGAATCTAAAAAGTCACAAGCTCAACAATGGACAAATGAAGAAATAGAATTAGCTAAAGAAATTGGTAAGCACTTTGCCTCAGCAATTCAACAATATGATCTATATCAACAGGTACAAGCTTTTAATCACAATTTAGAAAAACAAATCACAAAACGTACTTTTGAATTACAAAAAACAGTAGAACAACAACAGGCAGTCTTTAGTGTTATTACTAAGATTCGGGAATTTCTTGATACTGAAACTATATTTCAAATTACTACTAAAGAAGTTTGCCAGTTAATTGCAGCAGATCGTGTTTCTGTTTATCGTTTCAATGCTGAATGGGGTGGTGAATTTGTCGGTGATTTTGAAGCAGTTAATTCATACTGGTCAAATAAATCACAAATATGTGTCAATACAGTTTGGAATGATACTTATTTACAAAGAACAGAAGGAGGAAGATATCGCCAAAAAGAAACATTTGCGGTAGATGACATCCACAAAATGGGATTTGATCAGTGCCATGTGGAGATGTTAGAAAATTTCGAGATTCATGCTTTTGTGCTTGCACCTATTTTTATAGGACAGAAACTTTGGGGTTTGCTCGCGACATATCAACATTCATCTCCTAGACAATGGAAAACTTCGGAAGTGAATTTCCTGACTCAGATTGCAGCTCAACTAGGAGTAGCACTACAACAAGCTGAACTACTCAGCCAAACACAACAACAAGCAGAAACGTTAACTCAAGCACTGCATCATTTACAACAAACTCAAACGCAACTCATTCAAACTGAAAAAATGTCTTCATTGGGACAATTAGTAGCGGGTGTCGCTCACGAAATTAATAACCCAGTGAACTTTATTTATGGCAACTTGGCTCATGTGAGCGAATATGCTAGAGATTTGCTGAGTATGCTAGAGCTTTATCAGCAGGAATTTGCTCAACCGACTGCGGAAATTCTAGATTTGGCAGACAAGATTGACTTAGAGTTTTTATCTGAAGATTTGCCTAAAACTCTATCTTCTATGCAAATTGGAGTTGAGCGGATTCGTCAAATTGTCATGTCTTTACGAAATTTCTCCCGTCTTGATGAAGCCGAAATGAAAGCTGTGAATATTCACGACGGTATAGATAATACCTTACTGATTTTGCAGCATCGATTAAAAGCCAAACCAGAAAGTCCTGCTATTAACCTGATTAAAGAGTATACTGATCTGCCTTTGATAGAGTGCTATGCCGGACAAATGAATCAGGTATTTATGAACGTTTTAAGTAATGCCATTGATGCCTTAGAAGATTATGAGCAATCACCATCAGAACCTTATAAAAATAAGATTACTATCACTACTAGCATTGGGGAACTCAAAAATCATATCAAAAGCGTGGTAATTCGCGTTGCAGATAATGGCCCAGGTATACCCGAAACTTTAAGAATGAAAATATGTGATCCATTTTTTACTACCAAGCCAGTAGGTAAGGGTACTGGTTTAGGATTATCAATTAGTTACGGTATTGTAGTCGATAAACATGGCGGTGTATTTAAATGCGATTCACAGTTGGGGGTAGGAACAGAGTTTTGGATTGAAATCCCTATTTATCAAAGGGGACAGGGGATAGGGGATAGGTGACAGGTGACAGAAATATTTATCAGGGATAGGGTGAAAACCATGACTAGACTTGAGCCTATCCTTAATCCCTAATCCTATTTTTAATTTCTTAATTGAATTGGCATAGCTAAATAAATCATCTTTAAACCACCCAATGGCGTAAAAATAACTGGAGTTAAGTCTTGATTCAGGTGCATTTGAATTTCTGAAGATGGTAAGGCTTTCAATCCTTCCATCAAATACTTGACGTTAAAGGCAATGTCTATATCTGTTCCAGAGATTTGAGCCGGCATTGACTCTCTACCATTACCCATTTCTTGGGCTTCACAAGATAGGGTTAATTCTTGGGAATTACTATCAATGCTAAGTTTAACAATATTATTCTTTTGATCGGCTAATACGGCAATTCGCTCTAATGTACTTAAAAATTGTCGGCGTTCTACTGTAACTTGTCGTTCAAATTGTTTAGGAATAAGTTGGCGATAAGCTGGGTATTGACCTTCTAAAGTGCGGCTACTAAGACGTTGATTACCCCACGCAAACACCACTTGACCTTGATCTAAATATAGGGCTATGGGTTCATCAGATGCAGCTTTATGAGCCAACATCCGTTCTAGCTCTCGTAAGGCTCTCGCTGGTACTGTAACTTCTAGTTGTTGTTCGTTATCTTCCAATGGACGCTCATTACTAGTCTCTACTACTGCTAGGCGATGTCCATCAGTAGCAGCAAATTCTAATGTGTCTTGCTTAACCGTTAGATGAACGCCTGTGAGGACTTGCTTAGTTTCATCTCCACTTGTCGCAAATAAAGAACCTCGCAATCCTTCAATTAAGGCTGTGGCGGTGATATTAATCGCTTGAGTATTTTCAATCAGAGGTAATTCGGGAAACTCTTCTGCACCCATAGCGCGTAGCTGGTATTTTCCGGTTTTGGGTGTGAGGGTAACGACTAAACCTTCTCCTGTGGCGGTGCTATCTGTCGATTCATCATCTAGGGTGATTTCTCCCTCTGGTAGACGGGAGGTGATATCTACAAGTAATTTAGCAGGAAGTGCGATCGCTCCTTCTTGCCACACCTCAGCATTAAAACTAGTGCGAATACCTAAGCTGAGATCAAAGGCTGTGAGACTTACTTGGTTAGTTTGAGCATCTGCTTGCAGTAGAACATTGGCAAGTACAGGATGAGTTGGTCGTGAAGGTACAGCACGACTAACAAGTGAGAGGTTTGTACTGAGATCGCTTTGAGCGCAAACTAATTTCATGATTAGATTCAGCTGGTGAGTAAATATAGTAGCATTCCCATATCTAGGCAAGAGAGCAGAAGAGAGTAGTTTTTAGTTTTATTCAAAAATATTTGAGTATAAAAATTTATTTAACTTGCGACATTTTAACGGCTATCAGACTATTCTCCTGCTTTAAAAATTGTGGAAACTGTGGAAAACCTTCCGTAATTCCCTAGTTAGTCAAAGTTGGGAAGATAAATATCTGTGGAAAACTTGTGGAAAACTTCTTGAGATTTTCCACAGGGTAATTATACTTAAGGAATTTTTCTCCGAAAATATCAATTTTTCCACAAAAAGGATACTATTTTCCACAAAAGAGATTTAAATTTAATCTATTTTTATACATTACTTAATATTTTAAATCATTTTTAGAGAGTGGCATGATTACTAGTTGTGGAAAACTTTGTCGGATTATTTTCGCCGTGATGAACTAGTCATATTGATGCGATCGCTCAGTTGACGCAGAGTTTGTGATAAACTGCGATCGCTCTCCCTCAATTGAGTAATTTTTTCACAACTGTACATCACAGTTGTATGGTCTTTACCACCAAACTCTTCACCAATTCTCGGTAAACTCAAATCAGTATGCTGCCGCATTAAATACATCCCAATTTGACGCGCCCAGCTAATTTCCCGTCGGCGGGAGTTGCTTTTCAGGTCTTCAATTGAGAGATCAAAATTTTCAGCTATCACCGTTAAAATTACCCCTGGTGTCGCCTCAAATTTCTCTGTGGGAGTTTCTAAAACAGGGGTAATATTTTCTACAGTCATAGGCAACCCCCAAATAGAAATGTAAGCTAAGGCTCTCGTCAAAGCTCCTTCTAATTCCCGAATATTATTAGTATAATTAACAGCAATATATTCAATGACATCACGGGGTAATCTGATATTTTCGTATTCCGCTTTTTTCTGGAGAATAGCCATTCTCGTTTCTAAATCTGGAGACTGAATATCAGCAATCAACCCCATTGAAAAGCGAGAGCAAAGACGCTCTTGTAAGCTGGGAATCTGGTTAGGTGGGCGGTCAGAAGCAATCACAACTTGCTTACCAGCTTCATGTAATGTATTAAAAGTATGGAAAAATTCTTCTTGGGTATACTCCTTACCTTCAAGAAACTGAATATCATCTACTAACAACACATCAGCAGCCCGGTAATGTTCTCGGAAATTCTGCATTTTGTCATTACGAATAGCTGTAATTAAATCGTTAGTAAACTGTTCTGTAGAAACATAAAATATCTTAGAATCAGAGTAAATTCCTAAGCGATAGTGACCAATTGCTTGCATCAGATGAGTTTTGCCTAAACCTACACCACCGCATAAAAATAAAGGATTAAATTCCCGCCCAGGAGATTCAGCAACCGCTAACGATGCAGCATGAGCCATGCGACTGTTTGCCCCCACCACAAATCGGGAAAATACATATTTAAAATTTAAGTCTGTGTTTGGCTGCCTTCTTTTAGTCCCACTTTCCGAGGCATTATTTGGGGTTGGTAATTCCCAATTTACTGCTGACTCCCCTAGTTCTTCAAGGGCATCACTCTGAGCCACCTTTATAGAAATTTCTATAGGATATCCCAAAATATCCTGCACTACATTAGCAATAGTATTAATGTAATACTTTTGTAACCAATTACGAGCAAAGGGATTTGGTGTAACGATAAATAAACAATTATTGTCTAATCTTTCTGCATTAGCAGTTTTAATCCAAGTCTCAAAGGTGGGACGGGATAATTCTATTTGTAAGCGGTCTAGTACCTGAGTCCACAAACTGTCAATAGTAATTTCCATCATTTACTACCTTTGCCACTAATTGTCACAATAGAAGTTATGAGTGCTGAGTTATGAGTTATGAGTGCTGTTAGCAGAGCGGGGCGTTGAGCAGCGTGCTGAGTAGAGGTAAACTAATCATGACTTAGCACAGGTTTCTCTACGTTCCCTAGGGGATAGTCCTATTGCGTAGCTTAGTACACCCCTCTACGCTAACAGCACTGAGTAGTATACTCACTCACAACTCAGCACTGGCTAAACGCCGCGCTACCGCTAACATAACTCAGCACTCAAGAAATCCTAGCACCACCTGACCAACACGGAGAAATAAAGACACATGAAGACAACAGAGTACGTTAGCGGCTTAAAAAATATTCATCTTGAGAGTTGGTTTCAGCACAGGGGAATTAAAAGTATAAAGTTAATGCTCCTGAGTGGGGTAGCACTGGTATCTCTGGGAGGCTGCTCTCTTGTACCGACTAAGACACTACAAAACCGACCGAATGAATCTCAGGCGCAAGTTGCAGCTCAAACTACGACAGATAACACTCTAGAAGTTGCACCTCCACCGATAATTGCATCCTCTGGAGATCCCAACTTTGTTGTCAAAGTCGTGCAGAGTGTAGGGGATGCAGTAGTGAGGATTGATTCTGCCAGAACCGTGACGACTCGTGTCCCCAATGACTTTAATGACCTCATGCCCTTTCCTTTTCGTGGTGAGCCTATACCATCACAACCTAGACAGCGTGTACAAAGAGGTAGCGGTTCAGGATTTATTATCAAAAATTCTGGCAATGGCAAGATTTACATTCTGACTAATGCTCATGTAGTAGATGGTGCTGATGAAGTAACAGTCACTGTCAAGAATCGTGAGCCTTTTGAGGGAAAAGTATGGGGTCAAGACCCAGTAACAGATGTAGCTGTGATTGAAATTAATGCTCAGAACTTACCCATATTATCTTTAGGGAACTCAGATAACTTACAACCAGGACAACCTGTTATTGCCATTGGGAATCCTCTAGGTTTGAATAACACTGTTACTTCTGGAATTATTAGTGCTACTGGCCGTTCTAGTAGTGATATTGGTGCGAGTGATAAGCGTGTTGACTTTTTGCAAACAGATGCAGCCATTAATCCGGGGAACTCTGGAGGCCCATTACTTGATGCTAATGGTCAGGTAATTGGCATGAATACAGCCATAATTCAAGGCGCACAGGGTTTAGGATTTGCTATTCCCGTTAACACTGTCAAGAGAATTTCCCAGGAGTTAATTGAAAAGCGGAGAGTGGATCATCCTTATGTGGGAGTTCAGATGGTAACTCTTACGCCAAAATTTAGAGAAAGATTTAATGAAAGGTTTGGCGATCGCATCAATATTACAGCAGATCAAGGTGTTCTATTAGTCAGAATTGTCCCTCGTTCTCCCGCCGCTATTGCTGGACTCAGAAGTGGAGACATAATTCAAAAAATTAATAATCAACCTGTAACCACAGTTGAACAAGTTCAAAAGCTAGTAGAAAATAGCCAAATTGGTACTCCCTTACAAGTTGAAATAGTCCGTGATGGGCAAACTCAACAATTAGCAGTCAACCCTGCACCTTTACCTGTGCAGAGAGAAGGATAAGTGAAGGGGACGAGGAAGGTAGAAGTTTTCCCAGTCCCCAATCCCCAATCCCTTCAAATTTCTTAACGAGCATTACATCATGACTGAATCACTTCCCATTATCCAATTAGGCGATCGCACATTACGACACAAGGCTGCTTGGGTGGAAAATGTTCATGATGCACGTATTCAACAATTAATTGATGATTTAATTACTACTGCTACCAAAGCTAATGGTGTTGGCATTGCTGCACCACAAGTTGCGGAATCTGTTCGTTTATTTATTGTGGCTTCTCGTCCTAACGCCAGGTATGCCAACGCGCCGGAAATGATCCCAACTGCCATGATCAACCCGAAGATAGTGGCTCACTCAAATGAGGTAGTTAAAGATTGGGAAGGTTGTCTCAGCGTTCCTGGTATCAGAGGCTTAGTTCCTCGGTATCAAGCGATCGCAGTTGAGTACACCGACCGCAATGGCAACTTGCAAAAACAAGAGTTAACTGACTTTGTAGCTCGTATATTTCAGCACGAGTATGACCATTTAGATGGCGTTGTTTTTGTAGATCGTCTAGAATCTAATCTAGATATGGTCACTGAAGAAGAATACCAAAAAATGTAGTCAACAATACATAACAAAAAATCTTCTTAAGAATGATACCTAACAATTTATTTTAATGTATACTTAACCTATTGTTAACCTTACGTCGGGTGTAGCTATCGGATAGATGTCACAAACTATTATTAGTCGCGAAAGGTTAAGTCGAAATCTGCATCTGCCAAGATTTTTCGACTTAAGCTTTACTCAGCGTCGCAACAATGAAGTGAAAATGAATACGAATAGCAGTAAAGTGGTTACAGAGCCACAATTAAGATTTTCTGCTACTGGTATGCAAGTTGTACACGCAACCAATGGGCGCATACGCATCAAAGCGACTGAAGATAGTTTTAGCTCCAACTGTAAGACTATCATCCAATACTTAGGGCAGTTTCCAGGTGTGAAAGAAGTTGCTACCAACAAGCAAACCAGCAGCTTGGTAGTTAGCTTTGATGAAAAGCAACTGTCACTGTCCGAGATGTTGGGTATATTGCAACAACTAAATATTCAGACATCCCCAGATGCAGCTGTATCAGACCCCTTTGCTGCATGGAAATCTGTTGACTTTTGGAAAGAGCAGACCATATCTTTCATCCCCTTAATGACAGGGTTAGCAGTTACAGGCAGATTAGGGATTAGCGGTTTAGCATCGATTCCAGTCTATATGATTACCGCAGATGCCACGCGTCGGGTAATTGATTATTTAAAACCACTAATTGCTAGTGAGTTTAACGGTGAAAGTGGAGATGGGGGTGATAAATCTGCAAACAAAGAAACTAAAGCCCCGATTGTGAAACAAGATAGAGAGATAACAACCTGGTCAGCTAAAGTGACCTATAGTGTTATACATAAAATACCTGGAAGAATTAGATTTCACCTGCCAATATTGACTAGCGATCGCGCCTATGGACGGAGATTGGAGAAGTTGTTGAAAACTGATCCAGTAGTCGAAAATGTGCGAATCAATAGTGATGCAGCCTCAATTGCAATTACCTACAAACCAAACGCAGAAATAGCTGTATCTCATTGGGTGAGTCTAATGGAATTAGCCCTAGAGACAACCCCCCCAAAAGTTCCCGTCAGCGAAGTCTTACAGACAACACCACCTACATCTGAGCCAGTTGTAGCTCAACAGCTAACTGAGCCAGACAATATCAAAACAGCTGAAGTCCAAACAATATATATATCCAGTTGGTGGGCTGATATGAAATCTTCAGCACTATCTTATTCTTTAGACTTTATCGCAAACTTGCCACTTTAAATAGTTCCTAGCTTAGAAATCCGGGAGGAATCAAGATGGACGATTCTGCATCAGATGCTGTTCCGCGACCGAGAGAACATCACTACACATATTCTGCACAGCTAGCGTATAACCTCACATACGCATTGCTAGAACAATTGACTTTATCTGACCCAAAAATTGGTAAATATCAAATATATCTGCAACACCTGTTCACTTTGATAGATCAGGAAATTGGGCTATCTGATTCCATCGGTGGGGATCGCTGCCAAAACCTACTGCATTTAACAAAATTGCAAATCTGCATTTAGTCCAATCTCTTCAGATGGGAGTTAGTGCTGAAAACACGAGGGCAAAAGAGGGTTTTGCCTAGGGGTCTAGTTTTATTTTTTTACCGAAGAGACAACTATCAAAAACAAGTTTATCCAGCGCATCAGGGATTAATCAATGGCAAAAACAACCATCCAACTAGCGTCGCCTCATATTCCTCAGTCTTTAGAAGTTGTGGAAGTCAAGAGTGAGGAATTTGTAACGCCGATAGTTTCTTATCAGACAGTAGAAAAACAGCATAGCAAGGTGTTTGTGACTGCGGCTCAAGTTCCAACTCACAAGCAGATTGCTCAAATTAGCCACAATATCGTCCATGCCGTTCCAGGTAGGTTACGCTGGCGTGTGCCTCGATTACGCTACGATACAGACTATGCAAAACGTCTGTTAGCTTTGTTAGAAGCTGATCCCCTAGTCACGCAGACTAGAATCAAACCAGCTGCGGCATCTGTGGTTGTTATATACAAAAACAGTAAGATTACAGATATAAAAATGCGATCGCGTCTTAGCTGTCTCATTGTGGCTGCTAGCGATCCGGGAATCCTCCCACTCAATACTAAACAGTCATTAGCTGCACAAGAAGACAAAGAAGAAACACCCTGGCCGGGATTGCAACTTTCTGCCTTAGCCACCGGTTTAGCGGTGCTGGGTGGCCCTTTAGGAGTGTCGATCCCCCCTATTTTGACGGCGGGAACTATTGCCTTAGCGACATTACCCGTATTTCAAAGAGCGTTTGTAGGTATTACGACCCAACGCAAATTTACTATCGACTTCTTAGACCTTATGGCGATCGCCATTACTACCGTCCAAGGACAGTTTCTCACACCATCGCTGATGTTGAGTTTAATTGAAATTGGCGAAAATATCCGCGATCGCACTGCTCGTTCCTCCAAAATGCAAACCCTAGATTTACTCAATTCCCTAGGACAATTTGTTTGGGTTGAACGAGATGGCGAGAAGGTGCAAATCCCTATCCAACAGGTACAAGCAGGAGATACAGTCATCGTTTATCCTGGGGAACAAGTACCAGTAGATGGCAGCATTATTAAAGGTAAGGCACTCCTAGATGAGCAAAAGTTAACTGGCGAATCTGTGCCTATTTTGAAAACCAAAGGACAGCCTGTATTTGCTTCTACATTGGTACGGGAAGGGCGGGTTTACATCCAAGTGGAAAGAGTAGGTAACGACACCCGCGCCGGACAGAGCATCAAATTAATGCAAGAAGCTCCTGTCCATGATACCCGCATGGAGAATTACGCCATCAAATTTGCGGAAAAAGCCGTTGTGCCGACGCTTTTCCTAGGAGCAGTTGTATTTGCTGCTACCCGTAACCCAGCACGGGCAGCTAGTGTTTTGACCCTTGATTTTGCTACCGGGATTAGAGTATCTGTACCCACAACCGTATTAGCGGCACTTTCCTATGCAGCTCGCCAAGGGATTCTCATCCGTAGTGGTCGAGCCTTAGAACAACTAGCAGAAGTTGATACTATTGTCTTTGATAAAACAGGCACACTCACCCAAGGAGAAGTATCGGTAATTGCGGTCGAAAGTTATAATTCGGAAATATCTAGCGATCGCATCTTGGCAATAGCCGCCGCCGCCGAGCAACGTTTAACACATCCAGTAGCCGAGGCCGTGATTCGCTATGCCGAAGCCCAAAAAGTAACCATTCCCAGCCGTAGCAAGTGGGATTATCAACTTGGCTTAGGTGTAAAAGCTGAGATTGATGGCGAGACTGTGTACGTGGGTAGCGAAAGATTTTTGTGTCAGCAAGATATAAATATGGAGGTACTCAACGGCAACGGACAAAAAGCCACTTCGGTAATTTATGTCGCCAGTAATGGGCAACTTCAAGGTAGAATAAGATATAGTGATGTTCTCCGCCCAGAAAGCCGGGAAGTCATCTCCCAACTGATGAATGTAGAGGGTGTGGAGGTGCATATGCTGACTGGTGATAACAAGCGCACAGCCCAAGCTGTAGCGACTGAATTGGGGATTGCACCCAGCCATACTCACGCAGAAGCTTTTCCAGAACAAAAAGCAACAGTAGTCCGCCAACTGCACGAACAAGGGAAGACAGTAGCATTTGTAGGAGATGGAATCAATGATTCTCCAGCTTTAGCCTACGCCGACGTATCTGTATCCTTTGCCCACGGTTCAGAAATCGCCCGTGAAACAGCAGACTTGGTATTAATGCAAAATGACTTGCATGGATTATTAGAAGCGATCGCGATCGCTCGTCAAGCCAAGCACTTAATTCGCCAAAACACCGGTATTGTTGCTATACCTAACTTGGGAGCATTAATTATGGCTGTGTTGTTTGGTTTGAACCCCCTAGCAGCAACTGTTGTTAACAACGGCTCAACCATAGTTGCTGGAGTCAACGGCTTACGCCCCATTCTCAAGCATTCATCTCAAAAAGCTCTACCATCAGGGAGATGAGATGACAAATCTAGCAAGACTAGGCTAAAAAGCTTTCATACAAGTTTTCCAATTTAAATATCGGAGGAATGAATTATGGCCCCTAAAATCACCGACTTTATTGAAGACGCTGGCGCACCCGGACTGATCGCTGGTATCGGTGCAGTATTACTAGCTCCTGTACTTCTCCCTGTTTTTGCAGGTATCGGTAAACCCATAGCTAAATCAATCATCAAAGGCGGAATCGTTGCTTATGAAAAAAGCAAAGGTGCTTTTGCTGAACTAGGCGAAACTTGGGAAGATGTAGTTGCTGAAGCTAAAGCTGAACTAGCAGAAGATAAAGAAACACCAGCTTTTGAACCTGCTGCTAATACAATTGATGCTTCGGCTGAGAATGGAGTCTAGATTGGTAATGGGTAATTGGTAATTGGGTTTTCCGATGATCAATTACTCATGTACTCCAAACAAAATAATTATATTTGAATTGAGGGATAAGTAAGTTTGTAGTAAGGACTTTAGTCCTTAGAAAAATCAGGACTAAAGTCCTTACTACGAACCGTCAAAACTAACTTGATAGACTACTAGTTTTACCCATATCTAGAATTTTGATAATTTATTTAAATATTCAATAAAAATGATATTTGGAAAAACATTAATATTTCTTTTATAAATCGAATTTATTGTGAATTACGAATTAACTAATTTAGGGAGGTGAGTTGATGTTAACAAATAGTCATGGGAATTTGACTACAATGCCAACAGTTAAAGAGCGCATCAATTTTAATAAATCATCCCAGCCTATATCTACCAAAATTGTTAGTGATACTCCAGGTAGACTCAGGTTGAGAGTTGCCCATGCTCACCGTCAGGCTGACACCATGCAACACATTGCTAATACACTAGAAGCCAAGCCTAACGTTCAAGAAGTGCGAACTAATATTGATCATGGCAGTATTTTAATTAAGCATGATGGTACAAATGGCAGCTTCAAAGATGTATTAGCAACGTTACAAGATTTAGGCATAATTTTTGCAGAGATTACAGATGGTAACACCAAAGCTGCCACAACTGTAGCTAGTACAGTTGTAGATTTGAATAAACGAGTCAAACAAGCAACAGATGGTGTTGTAGATATCCGCTTTCTCTTTCCCTTGGGACTGAGTATTTTGGCAGTGAGACAGTTAATAATCAAAGGTTTGCAGTTTGAAATTATTCCTTGGTATGTGTTGGCTTGGTATTCCTTTGATAGTTTTATCAAACTACATGGAATTACCCCACAAAAGTCTAGTGGGGAATAGGGCATAACAATTCAAAATTCAAAATTGAATAGCTTATGCCTTATCCTCTGCTCCCCATTCCCCAGTCCCCAGTCCCTAATTAAATACTCGGTGTTGTAGAGAAGGCATTTGACGGCGGACTTGTTCTAGACGTGAGGGATTAATTTCAGCGATCGCCACTCCCGGTTTATCGCCAGCATCAGCTAAAATTGTCCCCCAAGGGTCAATAATTACCGCGTGTCCGTGAGTAAGACGACGACCGTAATTATTACCAGTTTGGGCTGGAGCAATCACGTAGGCTGTATTTTCAATGGCTCTAGCTTGTAGTAATACTTGCCAGTGGTCTTTACCTGTAAACGCTGTAAAAGCAGCAGGTATAAAAATCACATCTACACCCTTAGTTGACAGATGACGGTAGAGTTCAGGGAAGCGGACATCATAGCAAATAGACACCCCGATATTTCCCAAAGTTTCTGAGAAATAGACTGGTGGTAGTTGCTCACCGGCTACGACTGTACTAGATTCCCGGTAGGTATTACCGTCAGGAACATTCACATCAAACAGGTGAACCTTATTGTAATGGGCGAGTTCTTCACCACTAGGGTCAAGTAAAATTGTCGTGTTATAGACCTTACCTGTATCTCCGACGGGTACGGGGAAGCTACCGCCTAAGATGGTAATTTGGTAGCGTTGCGCCATTTTTTTGATGAAAATTTCACTTTCATGGGCGATCGCTTCTGCTTGTGCCAGTTTATCTTTTTCCTCTCCCATAAATGAAAAATTTTCTGGCAACCCCACTAACTCTGCACCTCGGCGCACAGCCAGATCAATTAATTCTTCAGCTTGTACCAAATTCTTTTGTAAATCTGGCACACTGGTCATTTGAATAGCGGCGGCTAAATAAGACTTCATAGACTTAGCAAGCAATGTAGTTGTGTGCGATAGATAATCAAATATACCGTTACTTCAATATCTGACAAAGGGGAAATCAATTTAAAATTCAAAATCCAAAATTTGTTGACTGTTGTTATTAAACCTTGATGAATTGGGCGTGATGGTTGATACTGCTATTCTCATTCAAACTTTTATTGCAGTCTTTGTCTTGGCAGATGCCATAGGTAATATACCAGTGGTTTTAGCCTTAACTAAGGGTATAACACCAGAAGAAAGAAATAAAGTCATTGATAAGGCAATGGTTGTAGCGATCGCAGTTCTGCTAATATTTGCCTTTGCTGGTCAATATATTTTGACTTATTTAGAAATTAGCATGGGGTCGTTGCGGGTGGCTGGGGGATTATTACTGCTGTTAATCGCCTTGCAAATGCTCAGGGGAGAATTAGATACACCCATTCATGAACAAGGGCGGGATATCTCAATTACGCCTTTAGCTTTGCCTTTGTTAGCAGGCCCAGGTACGCTAACAACCGTGATGTTATTCATGTCTAAGTCCCAGAGTCCCCATCTGGCTGTAGTGTTGGGGGTTTTGGGGGCGATGTTTGTTACTTGGTTAATTTTGCGTTTGGCAAACAAGATTGATAGTTTGATTGGTGTTGAAGGTGCGGTGATTGTCACGCAACTATTAGGTTTTCTGTTGGCTGCTTTGGCGGTAGAGATTGGTAGCACCGGGATTAGAGAATTGTTTTTGCAGTAGAAAACGCAGTCATAGCCGTAATTTTACGGTCAAGCTATTACTACTTAACCTCTTATTTGATATTCCTTAACCTGTAGTCATTGATTGAAGGGTTATTAAGTGTAATTGCGTAACGAGTCACTTTTTAGCCTGGGAGTATTATTTAATGAAATTAGCTAAGAGCTTAGGCATTGCTACTTTTGCTGCTATCTCTGTAGCGGCGATCGCACCTAGAGCAGCACAAGCTGCCATAGTTAATTACAATTTCACTGTCAACGCTACATCTGGCGACGATCCTGGCCAGTATTTCGGTTCTTTTAAATATGATGATTCATTCTTAACTGGTTTAGGTTCTGAGATTTTAGGAGTTGAGAATGGATTAAAAGTAGCATTCAACTACTTAGGTAATAACTATACAGAGGCTGATGATCTTGATTTCGACTTGTACCCTATAGTCACTTTCAACAATGGCAGTCTTCAAGGACTTAGCTATTTTGTTGCTGATCAGTTTATTATCGGCAGTGATGTTAATACCCCAGAGGTAGGAGGAAACATTTTCTACACAATTAGCGGATCAGTAAATACAACGCAAGTAGGTACAGTCAGCTACGCGAAAGTACCAGAACCATTTGCTGTTGGTGGAACTGCGATCGCAGCTACTCTGGGTCTGTGGATAAATCGTAAGAAGAAAGCCGCAGTAGTAGGCTAGAAATACTAGTTGGTAACATTACTAGTTAGGCAGGTTTTATACCTGTCTTTTCTGTTGTCTAAAAAAATAGAGATGCTGCACTGCAACATCTCTACAAAAATTATCGGAGGGAAAATTTTAAATTACAGACCACCAATAACGCCACCATCATTGCGGGTAATAACTACCGTTGATGAACGAGGACGGCCAGGTAGACCATAACCTTGACTGTAAGGCCAGTGGCTGTTCTGGGTGGGATTCGCGGTAGTCCCACCATCACCAGGGTGCTGGATACCGACAAACATCGCTTTACCATCAGGTGTAGTGATAACACCAGTTACTTCACAATCAGTAGGGCTAGTTAGGAAACGTCTCACCTGTTTGGTGTTGGGGTCAGCACACGACATTGTGTTACTACCGATGTTTACCAAATCACCAACACCATCACCTGAGTGGTCAGTCTGAATCCACAGACGACCGAAATCATCGAACCACAAACCATCTGGTGAACTGAGGTCATCACCTTGAATGTTGCCTTTGAGATTTGCTTCAGGTCTTGTTTTATCGCCGGCTTCAATGAAAATATCCCATTTGAAGGTAGTAGCTGCAACACTGCGTCCATCTTCGCGCCAGCGAATAATATGACCGTAGCGGTTGTCAGGACGTGGGTTAGCAGCATCCAGGGGAGGACGCGCACTACCTCCAGCCGTTGAACCGTCTGGTTGGTTGACAGTAGGGGGGTTTCCTGTACCACGGCGGTTATTGTTGGTCAGGGTGCAGTAGACTTCGATCTCTCTAAATCCACCAATCCGAGGACGTACAGCTACCCACTCTGGTCTATCCATCATGGTTGCGCCGACTCTATCACCAGCTTGACGTGTCTTAACCAATACTTCAGCTTGGCTATTGAAACCGTTCTGTGGTGTCAGACCATTTCGTCCATAGACTAGAGGTATCCATTGACCAGTACCGTTGTCATTGAACTTAGCAACATAAAGAACACCAGTATCGAGCAAATCGCGGTTAGCATCACGATTTCCAGGATTATAGGGTTGGGCGCAAACGAACTTGTAAATGTAATCGTTACGCTCGTCGTCACCCTGATAGAACGCTACACGATTATTGTCATCAACAACAACTTGTGCGCTTTCATGCTTGAAGCGTCCCAGGGCTGTACGTTTAACGGGTGTGCTTCCGGGAGTGTATGGATCGATTTCTACTACCCAGCCGAAGGTGTGGGGTTCGAGTGGGTTGGTGCGGTTGTTAAAGCGTGGGTCAACTTCATGCCAACGATAGCCGAAACCATTAGCGGAAAGACCGTACCGATTTTGTCCTGCTAGAACTTCTGAATCTGCAATCCCTGGAGTGGAAGCTAAAGGCTCACCATTGTTACCGAAGTAACCATTCCAGTTTTCCTCACAGGTTAAGTAAGTACCCCAAGGAGTGTAACCATGAGCGCAGTTGTTTGCTGTACCATAAGCGGTGAAACCGTCGTTTGTGCCAATCTCAACAGAGCCATCTGGGTTGATAGCAAACTTTTTGGATTTCAACAAATCACTACCAGCCGCAGGACCGGAAATTCGCATTGGGGTATTGGCAGTAATGCGGCGACCATAAGACGAATTGCGGTTGAAAGTCCAGTCATTACCATTCTTGGTAATTTCTACAACAGACACACCATGAGCAGCCTGAGACTTACGCACCTTCTGAATTGTGACCGGACTCAGACCTTCTGAACCATGCAGAATTGTTTCCTGGGTATATTCGTGGTTTACACACAACAGGCCAGTGTTTATGTCCTGATTTAAAAAGCCTCTTAATGATCTGGCTTGTGAACCAACTGTCCGACCAACAGCATTCCCTGGTTGTAGAGGGAAATAGTGCATACCATCAACGTGCATACCATACTGCATTTCTTGAGCCGCAGCATCTTGGGAGGCATCTGGTAGCCAGTCAGGTGCGGTGGGCATGATTGGGTCTCCCCAAGCAATCAACACTTTGGCTGTGTAACCTTCAGGAACACTAACCAAATCCTTTTCTAAGAGTCCTGTCGCTGGGTTGCGTAAATTTGGCGGAATACTCTTGAAGCCAATGCCAGCAAATCCTGTTCCTTTGGGAATTGGTGCTGCTTCAACACTTTGGAGAAAGCCACCAATAGAAACATCACCTAGAACAGTTAGTACCGACGTACCCACAGCTGTCATGATGAACCGCCGACGACTTAGACTCACACGATCAATCACGTCACGGATTGACTCGTTCTTAGATTGATTGAGCGTTACATTATTTTTCGGGTGAAAGCGTCCTTTCATTCTCTGTTCTCCATTTTGGGATTGACGGCTTTACTTACTGTTCAGTTCATTCTTTAAAGGAAAGAGCAATCGTAATTGTCAATAAACGCTCTAAAAAATTACATAAAATATTCAATTTCCCTGGCTTTACAACAGTGAATGAGCAGCATAAATTACAAAATTAGAAAATATTTGATTAAGTCAGATAAACCTTGCTGTTTTCCTAGATTCATATTGAAGTAATCATAGTAATAACAGACTCACAAACCCTACCGATAGGAAGTTATTGTGTCGGTTCTAATTAAATGTTTGTATTACAACATACTTTCCAAATATTTTCTAAACCTGTCAAAGCTGCTCATACTGGCAACAATTATTGAAATTTAATCAATGATTGTTAACGCCAGGTTATATATTCATTAATTAAAGTTTATTAACAAGTATTTTTTGAGAGAAAATACTGCTTTGTTGTCAGTGTTCGTAGTAAGGACTTCAGTCCTTATCTTCCAAGGAATAAAGTCCTTACTACGAACTAGGAACTGTGTTAAGTGTCGGACTGTCCTATCCTGGAGATGGGTAGTTCTGTTGTGGGTGAGACTGTGTTTATCAGCGTTGTGATACCAACTTATAATCGCCAGCCAATTTTAGAAAAATGCCTACAGGCTTTGGAGATGCAGCAACTGAGTGCATCAAGTGTTGTAGGTGATTATGAAGTTGTCTTAGTAGATGATGGTTCTACTGACGGTACATTGGATTGGTTAGCAGCACACAAAGAAGAGTTTCCCCATGTGCGCTGGTTTGAGCAAGACCATGCGGGGCCTGCGGCGGCGCGAAATTTGGGCGTAGAACAGGCACATGGGGACATCGTTATATTTATAGATAGTGATTTAGTTGTCCTCGAAAATTTCCTGCAAGCTCATGCAGATGCTTTAGTGCAGGGTCAAGAGAAATTAGCAAGCGATCGCTTTTTTACCTACGGTGCAGTCATTAATACTTGCAATTTCGACAATCCCACCGCCGAACCCTATAAAATCACAGATTTCTCCGCCGCGTTTTTCGCTACAGGGAACGTCGCCATTCCCAAACACTGGTTAAAAGAAGCCGGATTGTTTGACACTGGCTTTCAACTCTACGGCTGGGAAGATTTAGAACTTGGTGTCAGGCTGAAAAATCTAGGCTTAAAACTCATCAAATGCCCAGCAGCCGTTGGTTATCACTGGCATCCAGCATTTAACTTAGACCAAATTCCCAACTTAATCGAGAAAGAAATTCAACGCGGTCGCATGGGCGTTTTATTTTATCAAAAGCACCCAACTTGGGAAGTCAAAATGATGATTCAAATGACTTGGTTTCATCGTTTACTATGGGGGCTTCTATCACTCAACGGCGCATTAAATGAACGGACAATGACCCCGTTTTTACAATGGTTGATTAATTTAGGCAAGCCACAGCTAGCTTTAGAAATTGCCCGAATTTTCCTCAACTGGTACAACGTCAAGGGTGTTTATGAGGCTTATGCTCAATTGAGTGGGGAGTGAGTGCTGAGTAATGAGTAATGAGTAATGAGTAATGAGTGGGGAGTTATTCAATTTTGAATTTTGAATTTATATACCCAATGCCCAAGCATAAATGTGCTACCCTAGGGGGGTTGTCTAAAATTCCGCACATCCAGGAATTCGGGTGTTTCCAATTTGGGAGATACACCTGGGTGGAGGTTTAACCCGAATAGGAGAAAGAAAATATATGCCAGTAGTTTCATTGGCTCAAATGATGGAGTCAGGAGTTCACTTTGGTCATCAGACCCGACGCTGGAATCCTAAGATGTCTCCTTACATCTACACATCTCGTAATGGTGTACACATCATTGATTTGGTGCAAACAGCCCATTTGATGGATGATGCGTATAACTATATGCGATCGCAAGCGGAGCAAGGTAAAAAGTTTCTCTTTGTTGGCACTAAGCGGCAAGCAGCAGGTATTATCGCCCAAGAAGCTGCCCGTTGCGGTTCTCATTATATTAATCAACGGTGGTTGGGTGGAATGCTCACTAACTGGGCAACCATTAAAACTAGAGTAGACCGCCTCAAAGACTTGGAACGTCGGGAAGAAAACGGTGCATTAGATTTATTGCCGAAAAAAGAAGCATCTATGCTGCGTCGCGAAATGACAAAACTACAAAAATATTTGGGCGGCATCAAAACGATGCGGAAAGTCCCTGATGTGGTGGTAATTGTAGACCAGCGTCGGGAATATAACGCCGTTCAAGAATGCCAAAAACTCTCAATCCCCATCGTGTCGATGCTGGATACAAATTGTGATCCAGATGTAGTAGATATTCCCATTCCAGCAAATGACGACGCTATCAGATCAATTAAATTGATCGTTGGTAAATTGGCGGACGCTATTTATGAAGGTCGTCACGGTCAGCTAGATACAGAAGAAGACTACGAAGACTACGAAGGCGGCGAGGAAGATTACGAATACGACGAAAGTGATTACGCTGAGTCTGCTCCCGAAGGAGAAGAGGGAGAATAAGCACAACATGAGGATGAAGCATGAACAATAAAAAGCTCACATTTCATACTTCATCTTCAAGAGTTGAAATTTCATCGTTTTTCTTCCCCAGCCCTGAGTAAGATAGAAATACTCAAAACTCTTGCATAGTGTTGAGTCCTGAGTTACGAGTGCTGAGTATGATCCCAATAGCTCAAGTTTGGAGAACTAAACAACAAAAAATTGCTTGTTTCTCTATTAAAAAAGCGCGAGCAAAGCAAATAAGTTTCAAATACTTCTAGCCTAGATACTCAGCACTCATCACTTTTAACTCAGCACTGTTTTGGTGAGCGATTACAACTCAAGGTCAAGTTAGGAATTGAGGCAACATGGCGGAAATATCTGCAAAACTCGTCCAAGAGCTACGCCAAAAAACTGGTGCAGGCATGATGGACTGCAAAAAGGCACTGAAAGAAAATGAAGGCGATATAGAACTAGCTACAGACTGGCTACGGAAAAAAGGCATCGCCTCTGCGGGTAAAAAAAGCGATCGCATTGCGGCAGAAGGTCTGGTAGAAACCTACATTCGACCGGATGGCAAAGTCGGCGTACTCATTGAAGTGAACTGCCAAACAGATTTTGTTGCCCGTAACGATGCTTTTAAAGCTCTAGTTAAAAGTCTAGCCCAGCAAGCCGCGACTGCCGATAGTGTTGAGTCTTTGCTAGCTCAACCCTACATTGAAGATAATAACGTCACCGTAGATGAATTCATCAAGCAAACCACTGCTAGTTTAGGTGAAAACATTCAGGTACGTCGCTTTGTAAATTACGCCATCGGGGATACACCAGGAGTAGTAGATAGCTACATTCATACTGGTGGTCGAGTTGGTGTGTTAGTCGAGCTGAATTCTCAATCTGAAGCAGCTGCTAGCAACGAAGAATTCCAAGCATTGGCTCGGAACGCCGCAATGCAAGTTGCAGCTTGTCCCAATGTGGAATATGTCAGTGTAGACCAAATTCCTGCCGCATTTGTCAACAAAGAAAAAGACATCGAAATGGGCAAGGATGACTTGGCTAACAAACCAGAAAACATCAGAGAAAAAATCGTTCAGGGACGAATTGAAAAACGCCTGAAAGAAATGACTTTGCTAGACCAACCTTACATTCGCGACCAAAGTATTTCTGTAGAAGACTTAATGAAGCAAGTGAAGGCTAAAGTCGGCGAAGATATCTCAGCACGCCGCTTTGTTCGCTATATCCTAGGCGAAGGCATTGAAAAGCAAGAAAGCAATTTTGCTGAAGAAGTTGCCGCTCAAATGGGTGCGAAATAGTTCTGAGTAATAAGTAATGAGTAATGAGTAATGAGTAATGAGTTAAAAGACTTCTACAATGCTTAGACATCAAGTATAAGTACATAAGTATTGAGAAATGATAGAATCACTCGTTACTCGTAACTCAGCACTCGTTACTCACAACTCAGCACTCAGCACTTTTTACAGACAGGTCAAGCAAATAGCCTGACCTGTATTTTATTTAAAATTTTAAAGAATATAGATGATTATTTGCCAATAATTACATACATTTGTACTATTAAGGCTCAAGTGGATAAAAATATGGCCAGAGCAATTGAGCGAATTGAACGGGATATTGCGGTGTTGCAAGAAGCAATTCAAGCGATCGCCACAGAACTCCAAAGTGCTTATACTAATTATTTAGCAGCCTTGGGTCAAGCACTACGAAAACAGTTAATTCTGGCAAGTTACCACCTATGTACCCAAGGGTATCCCGAAAATTTTCTGAAGTTGTCATTAAATCAGCGACAAAAATTACAACAAAGTATCCGCAATTTGGGTCAACAAGCAGCAGAGGTATTACTTACTCATCTGATGATTGAGGAAGATGTAGAAATAATTGCAACTTCCGACACCGTTGAAGATGAGGGAGATATTGACAGCATGGAGAATGAGGCAGATGAAGAAGTCACATCTGGCTTATTATCCTCAGATATTGAACAATCTCCTGATTCTGCTCCTGAACCTCATATTTTTGACATTTCTAACCCAATCGAATTAGCAAAATGGCAACAGCACGTAGAAGCTGAAACCCAACGCACCCTGAGAAAAGTTTCCCATGAAGCTAATTTGATCTTACAAAAAGCTGGAGTTTTGCCGCAAAAATTACCAGAACCCATTTTAGAAGCCGCCGCCGCCGCCGCCTCGGAAGCTTCAGCAGAAATGATGCCAGGGCCGCCTAACATCTTAAACTTAGTTATTGAAATTGAAGATGAGCAAGATGTAGAAGAATCCAGCTTAACCCGAATTATGACTATTAATTTGCGGTTAGGAGAAATAGAATTTGCTGATGCGACACTTGCTGCTAGTCGCAAGCAAATTCGTGACATTTTAGTACAACTGAATAAACTAGGAAGAGAGTATCAAAGAAAGCAAAGGGAACGCTCAATTGCAGAAGCAGAAGCTGCATGGCGAGCTAGTTGGTATGAGAATTAGCTATAATTCATAATTCGTAATTCGTAATTCGTAATTTATGGTTTCAAGCCCCTAATTTAAGTTATGGAAAATCGAAAAATGCGTAGCATCATTGTCCAAACTTCTAGATTTATCTATGGGGTAGTAACTAATGCCCAATGCTTAATGAGTAATGAGTAATGAGTAATGACTAATGAGTAATGACTAACGATCAGCCAGATTGGATACGCTTACATAAAGCCTTGGCAGTAGAAGCAGAACACGGCTTTACAGACTTGGTGGGTAGACAATACCGCTTCAGTGAATTTCTCAGCCTGACATTTGGGAAATTCCCTACGAGTTTACCGCCAATGGAACGCCGACGCTGGCAAGAAATGGCAGCGCAATTTGCTAATTATCCCAATCTGCAACTGAAAGAGCGTCAACATTTAATAGCGGAAACGCGGAGATATCTTTATCAACTGGAAAAAGAGCAGGGGAGCAGGGGAGCAGGGGAGCAGGGGAAAAGTTATAAATCTAAAGTGCCTAATTCTGCGCCGCTTGTAGCAGAAGTTAGCAGGAGATTAGCTCCCAAAATTGACCAAAAACTCAGTGATTTACCAGAAATAGGCATTCGTAAAGCTGATAAATTGGCGGCTTTGGGTTTGTACACCGTGCGGGATTTACTGTTTTACTACCCCCGTGACCATATTGACTATGCCCGTCAGGTGAATATCCGGGAGTTGCAGGGGGGTGAAACGGTGACAATTGTGGCTACAGTCAAACGTTGCAACTGCTTTACTAGCCCCAAAAATCAAAAATTATTGATTTTAGAATTAGTTCTCAAAGATAATACGGGTCAAATTAAGGTAGGTCGTTTTTGGGCGGGGGCGCGTTTTACCAGTCGTGCTTGGCAAGAAACTCTAAAACGACGCTACCCAGTGGGGAGTGTGGTGGCGGCTTGTGGGTTAGTGAAAGGTAGTAAATACGGCTTGACGCTGGATAACCCTGAGTTGGAAGTGTTGGCAAATCCAGGGGATAGCATTGAATCCTTAACTATGGGGCGGGTAGTACCAATTTATGCTCTCACTGAGGGAGTGATGGCGAATATGGTACGAGAGGCGGTGATTGCGGTTTTACCTGCGGCGGCGCAACTGAAAGACCCATTGCCCAAAGGTTTGCGGGAAAAGTATGGTTTGATGGAATTAAAGGATGCGATCGCTAATATCCATTTCCCTGACGATAGCGATAGTCTCAAAACTGCCCGTCGTCGCTTGGTCTTTGATGAATTTTTCTACCTACAACTAGGTTTATTACAACGTCAGCAGCAAGCCAAAGCTATCCAAACTAGTGCTATTCTCGCTCCCAAAGGACAGTTAATTGAGAAATTCTACGAAGTCCTACCATTTCAACTCACCGGCGCACAGCAACGAGTCCTGAATGATATCCTCAACGACCTGCAAAAAACTACACCGATGAATCGGCTAGTACAGGGTGATGTGGGTTCAGGTAAAACTGTTGTGGCGGTAGTGGCAATTTTAGCTGCCATTCAATCGGGCTACCAAGCAGCCTTAATGGCCCCGACAGAAGTTTTGGCAGAGCAGCATTATCGTAAGTTAGTTAGCTGGTTTAACTTGTTACATTTGCCAGTGGAATTACTGACAGGCTCAACTAAAACTGTGAAACGGCGAGAAATCCATTCACAGCTAGTAACTGGTGAATTACCCTTACTAGTGGGAACTCACGCCTTAATTCAAGACACTGTAAACTTTCAACGCTTGGGGTTAGTGGTAATTGATGAGCAGCATCGTTTTGGAGTAAAACAACGGGCGTTGTTACAACAAAAAGGTGAACAACCCCATGTATTAACTATGACTGCTACCCCGATTCCCCGCACACTGGCGTTAACTGTACATGGGGATTTGGATGTCAGCCAGATTGATGAGTTACCACCAGGACGACAAGCAATTCAAACGACTGCATTGACCAGTCAGCAACGCACCTCTGCTTATGACCTGATGCGGCGAGAAATTGCCCAAGGTAGGCAAGTTTATGTAGTATTACCTTTGGTGGAAGAATCTGAGAAACTAGATTTGCGATCGGCTGTGGAAGAACACCAAAAGCTGAAAGAAAGTATTTTTCCAGAGTTTCAGGTGGGGTTGTTGCATGGGCGCATGAGTTCGGTTGAGAAGGACGAAGCCATTACTAAGTTCCGTGATAATCAAACGCAGATTTTAGTTTCTACTACTGTTGTGGAAGTTGGTGTAGATGTACCTAATGCAACAGTGATGCTCATTGAAAATGCGGAGCGATTTGGTTTGTCACAACTGCACCAATTGCGAGGACGGGTTGGCCGGGGTGCAGCTAAATCCTACTGTTTATTGATGAGTAGTTCCAAAAGTCCTGATGCTCAACAACGATTAAAAGTTTTGGAACAGTCCCAAGATGGCTTTTTCATTTCGGAAATGGATATGCGGTTTCGAGGGCCGGGAGAGGTTTTAGGGACTCGCCAATCAGGCGTGGCGGATTTTACTTTGGCTAGTTTAGTAGAAGATGAGGAAGTTTTATTGTTAGCAAGGCAAGCGGCGGAGAAAGTAATAGAAATAGATGCTAGTTTAGAGCGTTGGACTTTAATGAAGGCAGAGTTGAAATATCGCTATGAACGTTTGATGGGTGGTGCTATTTTAACTTGATTGGGTGTGAATTGAGGTGGAAGTTTAAACGCAGAGGGGCGCGGAGGTAAGCGCAAAGTTACGCCGAGAATTTGCTAACTTCTGTAGTCAGTTATGCTCAAATAAGCTGGAGATAGATGCTGATAATAGTAGAATTTACAGCTAATTAAAAATCATGGCGATATAGTGAACTTATATGGAAAAGTCAAAATATTGTACATTTTCCATCAAAACCTATGCGGTTAAACAAATTCCGAGTTAGGATTGTTGTTTAGCGGTGCTTTAATTCAATATCGAGTTCAATTTTTGGAATTTTATGGACAAAAGTCCACTAGATGGCAGTATCATCCTCCTCTGAGTTGGCGAGTTAGTCTCCCAACGCGGGGGAGACTATAGGAGGTAGTATCATGCTCACACAGGATATTCGCAATTCGCTCATCGATATTGCTGACTTAAACCAGCTGAAGTGGGATTTAAATCAGTCGCCACCTGTGGATGTGGGAGAATATATTGCACAATTGCCCGAAAAAAAGCGTGCGATCGCTTTTCGTTTGCTCAACAAAGATCAAGCAATTGATGTATTTGAATATTTACCAACAGAGGTTCAGGAAGAACTCATCAATTCTCTACATGATACTCAAGTGGTGCAACTTGTAGAAGCAATGAGTCCTGATGAACGGGCAGAATTATTTGATGAATTGCCTGCTGTAGTCATTAAACGGCTATTGCGAGAGCTGAGTCCAGAACAACGGCAAGCAACTGCAACTATTCTCGGTTATCCCGAAGGTACGGCCGGGCGGATCATGACTACAGAATATGTGCGGTTGCGGGAAGGATTGACTGTAGGAGAAGCCCTCAGTAAGATTCGCCGTCAAGATGAAGACAAAGAAACCATCTACTATGCTTATGTCACAGATGATAACCGTAAGCTGGGGCGGGTTGTGTCACTGCGACAGTTGTTGTTTACCTTCCCGGAAGTTTTGATTCGAGATATTGCTAGCGATCGCGTCATTAAGGTAAGAACTGATACACCCCAAGAAGAAGTCGCCCAAATCATGAAACGCTATGACTTAATCGCTATCCCTGTGGTTGACAAGGAGGAGCGATTAGTCGGTATTATTACGATTGATGATGTAGTCGATGTTTTAGAAGAAGAAGCGACAGAAGACTTCCAAAGATTGGCAGGTGCTAGCGGTGATGAAGATACTTTGTCTTCTCCCCAAGTGACTATGCGTAAGCGTTTGCCTTGGTTGTTGGGGATTATGGCTTTGTATATTGGAGCTGCAAGTGCGATCGCGCCATTTCAATCGGTAATTGCGGCTGTGCCAGTATTAGCGGTAATTATGCCTATATTTTCTAATACAGGTGGTACTGTGGGCATTCAATCACTCACAGTTACTATCCGAGGTTTGGGGGTGGGGGAAGTCACACCCAAAGATACTATGAAAATTCTCCGTAAGGAAATTCTCGCAGGTTTAGGTACAGCAGTAGTTTTAGCTATAACGATGTTTGCCCTTTCGCTAATTTGGGCTAAACCCCAAGAGAGATGGGTCGCTTTAATTGCCGGAGTGGTCATGGCAACTAATACAATGGTAGCTGTAACCCTTGGGACTCTGCTGCCAATGGCTTTAAAACGCCTAAAGCTAGACCCTGCCCTCATGAGCGGCCCCTTAGTCACCACCATGCTTGATACAATTGGGTTTTTAACTTTCCTCAGTATGATTTCTGTAGCTTTGAAAGTTTTTAATTTACCAACTTAGAAAGGAGGGGTGTAGGGGTTTAGGGGTGTAGGGGTAAAGTTGTTTCTAGCTTTTCTACCCATCCCCAGTCCTCAGTCCTCAGTCCCCAGTCCCCAAGAGTTATTTAATTTTGACTTTTGACTTGATTTGTCCCCAATCCCCAGTCCATGCCTACATCTACTTGGAATCGTCATCACGTCCTGTCTTTAGCCGACTTCACCCCTGCTGAATACGATATCGTTTTACAAACGGCTGCTAGTTTTCGGGAGGTATTATCACGGCGAACGAAGAAAGTACCGACTTTGCAGGGACAAGTGGTGGCGAATTTATTTTTTGAACCATCTACCCGCACTCGTAGCAGTTTTGAAATCGCTGCTAAACGCCTGAGTGCAGATACACTGAACTTTTCGGCTGCTACTTCTTCCATGACTAAAGGCGAGACAATTCTCGACACAGCGAAAACCTATCTAGCGATGGGAACTGATATTATGGTGATCCGCCATAAAGAGGCCGGAGTACCAAATGCGATCGCGGATGAAATGGATCGTTTAGGTGTGAAAGTTAGTGTCCTCAATGCTGGCGATGGACAACATGAGCATCCTTCCCAAGCATTGCTAGATTTATTTACAATTTGTAGTCTGATTGATCCAGCTAATCCCCGACTGGAACTATTAAAGGATAAAAAGATTGCGATCGTAGGAGATATTTTACATTCTCGTGTCGCCCGTTCCAATATTTGGAGTTTAATCGCCAGTGGTGCGGAAGTACATCTAGCTGCACCACCGACTCTATTACCTAAGTTCTTTGGTGAGTATATCTATGCAGAAGGAATAGAAGTACCTCCAGGTAAACTATTCATTCATTGGCAGTTAGAACCGGCTTTAGACAATGCTGATTTTGTCATGACATTGCGTTTGCAAAAAGAACGTATGACCGCCCATTTACTGCCGAGTTTACGAGAATATCATCAGTTATTTGGGATTACCCGCGCTAAGTTACAACTGTGTCAGCCTCATGTCAAAGTTTTGCATCCGGGGCCAGTAAATCGAGGTGTGGAAATCAGTTCTGATTTAATGGATGACCCGGAATTTAGTTTGATTCAGTCGCAGGTGACAAGCGGTGTTGCTGTGCGGATGGCGTTGTTGTATTTGTTGGGTAGCGGGAAGACCTAATCAATTCAAAATTAAAGAATTATTTACTCAGGACTCAGGACTTAGGACTCAGGACTCAGGACTCAGGACTTAGGACTCAGGACTCAGGACTCAGGACTCGTCCGCTTTGATTTTACCGATTTCTCCGACCCAACGACGGCGATCGCGATGTTCTAAAGTGAGAATATCTGATAAACTCCAGTGGAAATGAAAAGCAATACAGGCTACCTCCTCATCTAACATTTCTGAGGGGTAGCCAACTATTCCCCCGCTAAAGCTAACTCCACTTGAAACTGATTCTGACATTGGGGACACTGCACGGGAATGTAAGCATCACCTTGCTGATTAATGCGATTATAAAACTCTCGTAAATACGCCAAATCTTTAGAAAAAAGATTTTCCAATAAATCAGGAGTTATTTCTGTTAAATTACCCAATTTTGTGATGACTCTTGATAACATCACAATCACTCCATACCCAGAATTATCTTGAGCAGCGCGGTTTTTTTGCACTATAATTTCATCTTTAGCTATAGCCAGACGCATCACACCATGACGATGTAAATTACCCTCTGCATCTACTAAACCTCTGGGTAGAATAAACTCAAATTCTGTGTGAATAATATTGTCATTAGTCATAAATGTTAATTCATTAAATATTAATAGAAACTCTATACAATAGTATTCAAAAAAAAGTTTGAAAAGTTCTATTCCTCATTCTTAAGATTATTGCTCTTCTAATTCATTAATCTGGCGATAAAATTGCTGTAAATAACTTAAATCGCAGGCAAAAAAGGTTTCAACTACCGCAGGTGTAACTTCATCTAAAGCACCTAAACGAGTAATCACACGAGATAAAATAATCACCGTAGCATAAGCCGGATTTAATTTAACACGGGGGTCACGTAACGGTACAATTTCATCAATGGCTCTAGATAAACGCATTACTCCTTTGCGGTGTAAATTCCCATCCTCATCAAGATAACCTTTAGGTAAAGTAAATTCAAATTCAGTTTGTAACATTCAATATTAAACTCAAAAACATAAAATTAACTGACTTTAACTCGTTTCAATTCTTCAACTACTACTTCTATCTCCTCAATTTCATGTTCACTACCATCAGCTTTAACATCAGAAATTATATAACTACTAGGCCAGGCATTTTTAAACTCCAATCTAAACTTTTCTTCAGCCGCTTGGTTATAAATTACTAGAGAACCATCCCGCCTTTGTTCACTCCAATTCCCTTCTTGGATAGCAGCTAACCAATTCCATATAGTCATAGAAATAGTTAAACCACGGCGTAAAATTATGTTGGAATAAGTTATATTACCAGGAATTTTAGTGCGGACAATACGACCATTAGCATTTCCGGCTTTACCCCAAGTTTGAGGTGTAACTTCGGATATTTCTATGACTTCTTGTGTAGTTTTAAATCCTTGACATTCCATAAAGTAGCCATCGATAGGTTCTTGGCTACCAGCAAGTTTTAATTCTAAATAAAAACGGCTATTAGTCAGGATTTCTGGAAAATCCGCCATGATTAATTACCTCTCATTTGTTCGTAGTGAGGACTTTAGTCCTCTTACAAGAGAGGACTAAAGTCCTCTCTGCGAGACGCTCCGCGTAGCTTGCTTCCCCGGAGGGGTACACTACAAACTTTTTTTACTTTTTGCGTACAAAATAGGTGAAGCCTACCGTAACTGTTTCTGTGAGTAACTCACCAGCACCGGCGGAAAAATCACTTGTTGCGTAACTAGTAGGAAAGACATCTGTAAATTCGTACTGAACTTTTTCTTGTTCACCATCATAAATAGAGATTTTTCCCAATTTACGATTTTTACGTCCTTCAGATTTACCTCCTGAAAGAGCTTCGGCGTGACATTTGTTATACCAATCAAGCAATTGTTTAGATTCAGCAGTTGCGACACATTCGATAGTAATCTCAGAACATTCTACGCCACCAATGGTAGCTTGTGTTTGAGTTTTGCCATCTTTGGTAACACCGATAGGTGCGTCTCCACCTGCAACTACCATTTTCATTTGCATCCCACTAATTTTTTGAATTAAAATCTCAGTAAGTCCATCGGCTTCCCAGTAAAACTTGGCGTTAGAAATAAACTCTGCCATAAATTAAATCTCCCAAAATAGTTTCAGAATTGTTTGTATGAATCAGCTAGATTTCAGAGTCAAATCTATATCATTCTGTTAAGGTTTTCGCAAGTTAATGTATAAGTTTCTTCAATATAGTCATTACCATTTACGTCTAAATCACCGATTTTATATTCAGAAGGCCAAGCTTCTTTTAACTCCCAACGCATTACTTCTTTTCCATCAGTATCATAGGCAACGATAGAGCCTGTTTTTTTACCTTCTGCCCATTTACCTTCACCCTTTTCGGTTTTAGGCATACACTTTTTAAACCAATCATACATTTTCTTGCTAGTGCTATCACTATCACCACTCATGAGGGTTGTCACCTCGATTGTAAATAGTCCTTCAAAACCAGCAGAGTTAATTTGTCGAATAGAAAACCCACCTTTAGTAGACATTAAAGGTTTATCTTGACCTTTGACTTTAGCTTCAAATTTGACACCACCAATTTTGCTAAAAGCCATATCGGTCATGCCATCTATTTCAAAGTAAAAGTTACTGGCGGCAATTGGTTTTAGTTCGCTGGGCATATTTGCAACTCCTTAAATTAACAACAGGATTTGTTTTTGTATGGTTTTTACTAGCATTTGGTCGGTGGGGTGCATTAGCCTGGGGCATAACACACCCTACAACTGATCAATTATTCAAAATTCAGTAACATATTCAAACTTAGAAACCTTTTAAAATCTAGATTTCTTCAATTTTGAATTTTGAATTGATATTACTGATTAGGAGACCACTGACTAAAGCGGAAGATAACAAACTCCGCCGGACGTACAGGACATACACCAACTTCAATGTACAAACGACCCAACATCATAGTTTCGTGGGTGTTGATGCTAGCGTCACATTTGACGTAAAAAGCTTCCGCAGCCGTCGCACCAAATAAAGCACCTTCCCGCCAGAGTCTTTCTAAGAAGTTGCTAACGGTACGGCTGACACGCGCCCATAAATCTTGGTCGTTGGGTTCAAATACTACCCACTGAGTACCCAATTCTACGGACTTTTCAATGTAGCTCATCAAGCGGCGAACGCTAATATAACGCCACTGCACGTTATCTGGTTCTACCAAAGTACGCGCACCCCAAATCCGAATACCTCGGTTGGGGAAGGTGCGGATACAGTTAATACCCAAGGGGTTGAGTAATTCTTGTTCGCGCAGGTTAGTCTCGTAGGCTAAACCGATAACACCTCTGGGTGTGTCGTTGGCTGGTGCTTTATAAACGCCACGTGTTTCATCGGTGCGACACCAAACGCCCAACATATGACCAGCTGGGGGAACGAGAATTGGTCTACCGCCGTTGCGAGGGTTGGGGACTTTAATCCAAGGATAGTAGAGAGCGGCAAATTGCGATCGCCTGTTAAATGCGCTCAACCACTGAGCAATATGTTGCGGCTTCACTTGGGTCGGGGGTACAGGCTCACCACCACCTTTGCAGGGGGGTGGGTCTAACACTACCATCCGGTTGGGAGCTGTGTTTTCGCACAAGCTGACCATTGTTTCCATAATCCCATGCACCTGATCCAGATCCAAGATGCCATCTTGATAGACGCGCATCAAGTCAGGACAAGCAATCATGGTGACTTCGTCGATTTCAAAGATACCTTGCATCCCGGTGCGATCGTCTCTTACACCCTGTACGTCACGGGGGAAGCGATCTGGTGTGGAGACAACAGGGGGGGGACTGACTTCATAGAAACCGTTAGCTGGACGGCGAGATAAGGGCTGTCCTGGTGTTTCTAGGTCTATCGCACTGACAAATTCTGACCCTTCTAGAGCTGTAACCGCATAAACACCGGCCTCTGCTTGCACTTGGGGGTTCATCGAGAGGTTGTCATACTCTTCTAGAACTTCCCCATTGCGGCTGATGGTGACTTTAAAAAATTCACCGGTGTTCAGGGGTGCTTCGGCGGCTGGGTCCGCTGGCGGAAGTGGTTCACTTTCGGTAATGACTACATTTAATCTTCCCCCCTCTGCGTTAGCATCCTCACCTTCTGCGGCTTTGATCGCCAACTGCAAAGAAGGACGATTCCCTGTGGTACGAATTTTTAGGGCTGTTTCATCCGCCGATGGTGCTTGTGAACCCGGTAATTTCGTCCCAATGCTGGCTATCCAACAACGTCCGCCACCGTTTAAAAACCAACCATTAACTGCAAAAGGCAAATAAGCATCAAAATCTGTATAACCGTCAGAACCTTGTTTAGCGTAGTATTCTAGATACTCATTCCACGATGTCACCAACATCGGTTTAAATAATTCGGCATCACCGCGTATATCTTCGGTAAAGCCAATAAATCCAGCAATATTTGTACTCACGCCCTCAATGGGACGACTACCTCGATCTACTTCTTCGACGTAGACCCCAGGAGCAAAGTAATCTAATCTAGGCATAATTAGTCATTTTCCTGTAGTTGCTGAATAACGGTTCTTAGTCCTCTCTATCCATTTGCTCAGTAATGTTTGAGCAAAATTTCCTCATCACTATGAGTTAAAGGATCGCTTTGCAGATTCAAGGGAATTGTCAACGTCACATACAAAGCTGGACGTAATGGCACACCTAAAGCACTCCACAAAGCCGCAGCATCAATGGGATTAATGGCACAAACGGTCATCGACAGTTCACCGTGACCGCGTAACGCCGGAGCTAGCAACTCCTCTTGCAAACAATCGTGATGCAACAGTAGTATTAAGGCCTCTGACAGCAGGCGTTGTTCCCCTAAACTGGTAAAGTCCCAAGCACTCACTAAAAAAGACACATCAAACCACCGAGGCGGCGGTAGAGGTTTTATTCCCTGTCTGGTATGTTGCTCTATGTAAACGTTTTCCTGAATGTTGTAACAATACAAATTCAGTCTGGGGTTGAGATTTTGGCTTATACCAGGGTGGCTAAAATCAATTTGCTCTGTACTAAGCAGAGAAATTCCACCACCTAAAATTTCTGCTAGAGTCTGGGTAGCAGCTGGAATCATAGGACACAACAGCAGGGTTTCGGAGAATGCCCCCAAACGCCCCAAATCACTTTGATGAGTGTATTTGATGTCACCAAAATGAATGTGTGGTTGTTGGGATGTACTTACCAGAGTCCCTGATGCAGACCACAAAGTTGTGACTTTGCTATCTACACTAGGGGAACTTCAGTGCTTGCAGCACAAAATAAACCTTTAAATGAGGCTGGTTGGTTGATTTATAGTTTTGGGACTAAATGTTTATAGCTTAGAGATCCAGTCCGTTTGAAGTTATTAGACTTTGGTCGAGATTCTAAATAATTGTTGTAAATTTAAAAAATTCCATACCTGTGGAGTAAGCTAAAATCTGTCCGTAGTTATACAGTAAGACGCACTATTTCTACTACAGGCAGATAATATCTGCAATGTGGTTAAGTCTGCGATGTTTCTGGCGATTCAACCGGAGAGTAAACGATGAAGGTTGCAACTCAAAAATTCACTGCTCCGACACCTCTACCTTCGTCCATGCAAAATCTACCCAATAATTTATCGGTAGTCGATGTTAGCAAGATTTGCCAACTGATTGTGCAACAGTTAGCAACTTTACTGCCGACTAGGGCTGTATGGACGTTATATCAAAATTTAGATACAGGCAAACGGGAATTTGTGGCACATTCTGCTGCCATAAATAATAGTAGTTTGACATCTAGCCAATCTCAAATTATTACATATCTGCAACAAGAAAAATGGTTATTAAATGATTTATCTTTTCTTAAAGTAACTCAACTAAATTTAGTCAACGAGTATCAAGTCTATGTTTGCTGTGTAGGAGAGGAGAAGGCGATCGCCTCAGAGTACATCTTAATTTGTACAGATGAATTACTCACAACTCAACAGCAACAAGGGTTTCTAGGCAACGCTCAGATTTTGAGTCAATATTTAGCGATGTCTAAAGAGCGATCGCATCACCTTGACCAAATTAATACTTTATCTCAGGCGTGCGGCAAAATCGAACATCAACTGCGGAATCCTTTAGCATTAATTAATCTTTATGCTGAAAACCTCCGTTTAGCCTTGCCAGATCATGCTTTACAAGCACAAGCCTTAGTCATTCGCCAAACAGTCGATGAGTTGAGTGGTAAATTAACAGACTTACTATATTACGGGCAGAAAGCAAAGCTACATATTCAATTACACAATTTACAAACAATTATTGCTGAATGTATCAAATCTTTAGAACCTAGCTTAAAAGAAAAAAATATTAAAATATCCTATCCTGATAAAGCTCTCAAAGTGAAAGTTGATAGCTGGCAGATGAAACAGGTATTTGATAACTTATTGGGCAATGCCATTCATTTTAGCCCCCCAGGTGGAACAGTTACCTGTGATTGGCGGGTTTATAGAAATGAAGTATTAATCGAAATTTGCGATCGCGGTTCGGGAATTTCGGAAACAGACTTGAAGCAAATATTTAAACCCTATTATTCTCGGCGAGTCGGCGGTACAGGATTAGGATTAGCGATCGCCCAAAAGATTATTCTCGACCACAAAGGCAACTTATGGGCAGAAAATCTCCCCGAAGGCGGCGCACAATTCTCCTTTACTTTACCGAGATAAGGCATTGGGCAAGAAAAAGTCAGCCAAGCTTTTTTCTAGTCCCCAAAATTTCTTTAATTTTGAATTTTGAATTTTGAAGTTTGAAGTTTGAAGTTTGAAGTTTGAAGTTTGAAGTTTGAAGTTTGAATTTTGAATTGATTTGTCCCCAGGTCAGCTACCATGAACGCCAAAAAAGAACCTATTTCCATTCTGCTTGTCGATGATGAACCACATTTTCGGCAAGGAATACGTACCTTATTAAACTTTTATAACAACAGCAGTTATTTAGGCTTTAATGTAGTAGGTGAAGCGGCTTCTGTAGAACAAGCCGTGAAATTAACTACTGAACAACACCCGGCTTTAATTTTACTAGATTTAGAATTACCTCCAGAAGATGGTATTACTGCTTTAATCCGGTTAGCAGAAATATCTTATAACGGCAAAGTTCTCATATTATCAGCACACCAACAAGATGAATGGGTGTTTAAAGCCATGCAAGCCGGTGCTTGGGGTTATGTTTTTAAAGACAAATTAGCCACCCAATTATGCGAAGCCATTAATACGGTTGTTGAGAACAAAGTATATTTACCCCCAGAAGTAGCAACCGCCTTTTTTCGCTTGTTTCATTACTATACTGGACAATCTTTGGTTGCCAGTGCTGGCGTTCATCTAACTGAAAGAGAACGGGAGGTACTCAATTGGTTAGTTCAAGGAGCATCTAACGAACAAATTGCTTCTCATCTTTATATTACAGTTGCCACTGTCAAAGCTCACTTAACTGCCATATTTGACAAATTAAGTGTTACTAGTCGTACTCAAGCAATTGTTAAAGCTTTAAAGTTGGGTTTGGTTTGCCCCTAAAATAATTCGTAATTCGTAATTCGTAATTCGTAATTCGTAATTCGTAGTTCGTAGTTCGTAACACCTCTATGCAGTGATCGGTTACGTAATACTCGCCTTCGGCTATAAGCTAGCTACGTAATTGGTTCTGAGGCTTTTAGGTGATTAGATGAGGAGAAATTCAAAACTATAGACTATGGACTATAGACTAATGACTCATGACTATGGACTAATGACTAATGACTAATAACTAATCACCAATGAGTAATTATTTAGCCATTGCGACTGTGACGGCAACTCTGCAAAGAAGCTTGCAAGCCAGTATACAAATAGATGTAGATGGTGCTAGGGTGACAACTGTTAGACCCGATCGCCTGAATAGTGGTTCGCCGGAAGCTGGTGTAAATATTTACCTGTATGATATTTTGCTTAATCCGGCTTGGCGGAGTGCAGATTTAAGACAACGTCATTCAGAAGAAAAGTATACCAAGCGATCGCAAACTGGTTTGGATCTCTACTACTTACTAACTTGCTACGGTAACGATGTCGAGTTAGAACCGCAACGCCTGATGGGTAGCATTATTCGCACCTTTAATAGCAAATCTAATATTACCCAAGAGGTAATTCGGGAGACGGTAGCAGATTCAACCTTGACATTTTTGGCAGATTCTGATTTAGCTGAACAAGTAGAGACAATCTCTATCACTCCCGTTGATTTGAATGTTGAAGAAATATCAAAAATTTGGTCGGTATTTTTCCAGACACCATATTGTTTATCAATTGCGTATAAAACAAGTGTTGTCTTAATTGATGCGGGTGAGATACCCAAAAAACCCCTACCAGTACGCAATCTCCAGCGTCATGTTACACCATACCAACCAGCGATCGCTCAAATCAAAGTCCAAGAGGAACTATCTCAAGTCTGGCAAACACAGCTAGCTGCAACCCCCTTGATTCTGGCTACCAGCACCTTAATCATAAAAGGCAATAAATTAAGCGCAGATATTACTCAAGTCCGCATCGGTGATGTGACGGTAACACCTCAAACAGTTACAGACAAACAAATTACTCTAAATCTCTCCTCCATACCCATAGAATCCTTACGCGCCGGGATGCAGAGTGTACAAGTTATTCATCCCCAGCAACGAGTTAGCTCAAATTTAGTCCCAATATTGTTGCGTCCAACCATCGAAGAAATCACAGTATCTAATTTAGAAGGTAGGGGAAGTGATTTGCGATCGGCTGATATCACTGTACAAGTTAATTTCACAATTGGTAAAGCCCAGCAAGTAACTTTAATCCTCACGGAACTCTCACTCACACAATTTACAGGATACTCCTACGAGCAAACCAAAAATCGGCGTAATAGTTCCCACACACTCACCTTTGCAGTCAACGACTGTGCGCCAGGAACTTATCTAGCGCGTTTAGTAGTAGATGGTGCAGAAAGTCTCTTAACAGTCGATACAGATTCTAATAGTCCCTCTTTTGAGCAGTATATCGCCCCTGTTGTAGTCATTTCCTGAGCATTCAATATCTCTACTCAGCCTAAAATAAAAGTGTTCACTCAGCCATAGCATCATGAACAGCCAATCTTTGTACACTGTCACCGATGAAGAACTAATGCTGATGAGTTCGCAAAATCCAGAACTCAGTTTTGAACGTAATGCTGATGGAACTATAGAAACTATGCCACCAACTGGCGGAATTTCTGGCAATCGAGAAGCTAAAGCAGTAACGTATTTACTGGTTTGGGTAGAAAGTCAGGATTTAGGCGAAGTTTTTGGGCCGAGTACAGGTTTTAGATTAGCAAATACTGCGGTGCGATCGCCTGATGCTGCTTTCGTAGCTAAAGGACGCTTACCAGAAAGATGGGATCAGCAAGAAGACGGATTTATCAATCTAGCACCCGACTTTGTAATTGAAATTCGTTCAAAAAATGACAGCTTGACAAAACTCAAAACCAAAATGGCAGAATACATCACCAATGGTGTGCAATTGGGATGGTTAATTGACCGTCAAAATCAGCAAGCTTTAGTTTATCGTCGTGATGGTTCGATTACCCAGTATCCAGCTACAGCAATTTTAAGCGGTGAAGATATTGTACCTGGATTTACATTGCCTTTAGCAAAACTATTGTAAAGGAATTATTGCTGATGACACTATCAACTCAAATATCCTCTCACCTTTCCTTGGATGAGTTTCTCAAATTACCAGAAACTAAACCAGCTAGTGAATATATCAATGGACGCATTTATCAAAAACCAATGCCTCAAGGAAAACATAGCAGGATTCAAACTGAGTTATCATCTAAAATTAATCAACTTGGTACATCTCAAAAGATAGCTTTAGCATTAACCGAGTTACGCTGTACATTTGCTGGACGTTCCTTAGTTCCAGACATTGCCGTATTTGAGTGGTCACGCCTTCCAACTGATGAAGATGGAGAGATTGCCAATAGGTTTGAAAGTTACCCAGATTGGACTATTGAAATTTTATCACCAGACCAAGCTCCTAATCGGGTAATTAATAAAATTATTTTCTGTATTAATCATGGTACAAAATTAGGTTGGTTTATTGACCCAAATGATAAATCGGTGTTGGTATTTCAACCAAATCAGTTGCCAGTAGTGAAATATGATACTGATATTTTAACTGTTCTTGATATATTAGGAGAATGGCAAATAAAAGCAGCAGATATTTTTAGTTGGTTGAAAGTGAAATAATTAAACTGACTATACGGTTAATTCAGAGTTATTAGCAGTATCAGTAACGCTACTATCTGTCTTATCAACAACAGTAACGGTTAATTTTAATCTCAAGTCTATATTTTGCTTTGCGATCCGCAGTGAATCAAAGCATTCATCAAAAGGAATCTTGCTATCAGGCTTTATAGAACCCATTTGGGATCTATGAAGTAGCTAACCGTTTGAGCATAAGTCTGACAAAACAGAGATGAATTTTAGTCGTCGCATTCGCCAAAGTTCTTTCAAAATTTTTGACCAAGCTTTTACAGCGTTCCATCCAAGCATTACTTCTTTCAATGACCCATCTGGCTTTAACCGGCCTCACTTCTTGCACCTGGAAAACTGGATGTCAAAACCATGACTAAGTGCAAGGGGAGTTAGCCGTTAAATGTCAAGTAAAAGTAGATACACAACTATATGAGGAAAAATAGACTCAAGGGCAGTTTGTGCAGCCTGACCCCAATCAGGTGGTGATGTTGAGTGAGTATGTAGATAAGTCCAATGAGCGATGAGATAAGCGGACAGAGAAAGAATCAGCCAGCGATACATACCCAGTAAAGTTCCTTGCCCAAAGCGATGCAAACCAAAACGATGCTTTGCGGTTTTAAACCAACCCTCAATTTGCCATCGACGCTTACCCCACCATTTGAGAGTAGAAGCTTTAATTGGACGGATAGACAAAACAAAACGTTTTTCTAATTTGCCGTTATCGCGCTTTAAGTAATACCAAGAAACAGTAACAGGAAACTTTAAACCAAACAAATAAATTTGTTGCCCCTGTTGATGTAAACGTCTTAGAAGTCTGCCATCGGCTAATTTACGACTAATAGATACACCTGTAACAACATGATATTTTAGACGACGCACACCTTCAAGAAATTCTATACTCCCAAAGGCTGTATCAGCTAAAATAATTGTCTGGAAGTGTTGAGTTAAAGATTGAGGTAAACGTTTAACTAATTTCAGCCCAAGTTGTGCCGGTGAAGGTGTCCCCTTACCTCTCCAAACTCGAAAATTCCTTCGCGTAGCGTCTCCGTAAGGAGAAGGGATACGCCATCTACCTACAACTAAATAAACAACAACTATATGTAGACCACGCTTGCCATTATAAACTCTAATTAAGTCACCAAATGCTGAAAATTTACCGCGCTTTTCTAAAGTTGTTAAGTCAATAATGACTTGTAAAAAAGGTTTTCGCCCTGGAGTTGATGACGATAATATCTTTAAAACTGCTTCTAATGCGTGGTGACGAATTACCCTAATCATTTTCTTTGTTGACCAAGGGTTTATGTTTAAAAATCGGCTGATTGCGCTTGGAGATTTTGTCTGGCTGTGTTCGGGTAATGGGTGTCCTTGTGCCTCTAAAAATAAAGTCAGCATCGCTTCTAAATTATCTTTCTGATACTGCGTCGGCATCAATTCTTTGAGGGTGTAAACTAAATTTTGGGCGTGGGCAAGCATTTTTCTTGCTTTTTATCAAAATACATTTCACGCCCTTTCTCTCATGTTTTGAGACAAATATGCAATCATCTCTATGCTCAGGTCAAACAGCCTCTGCATTCAGCTATCTCGCATCCTCTGTATTAATTACATCGGTTAAGTTCTTTTTGAAACAAAACCTACTTATTCGAGTATATTCACCTGCTGTTACACTTAAACAATGGTTTCTCTGGCTTGTGCGTGTGACTACGGTTGGTGCAAGAAATGAGTTACCTTTGTTTCTTTCACCCTTCCCGCAGGTGCGCCTTCCTTGGAGACTCACGTTAATCCAGTATGTCTTTAGGGAGGATATACTGCACAAATAATCCCCACCGGAGGGCTAATATATGTTAAGAAAAATGCGACTAATACATAGATCCCGGCTGAACCCCCTAATGGTCGAAATAAAGTAAATAACTGTACCTTATGTAGATATATCTCCTTGTTCCACTTCGTCTTTGGCATATATGTAGTTTTCTGGATTTGTAACTAATTAACATTTATGTTGCAATTGTTTTGGTTGTGATTTAGTTCAAAACCTTTTTAGAAAAATTCTGGTTTTAGGGAAACAATCTCTTAACAGAGAGCTTTGAAGTGTATATGTTTTTAATAGCTCAGGGCAATAATCTTTAGCAATAACCAGCAAACGCTAGATATTAACAGCCTAATTATAATAGTCAGGCATATTAGAAATGAACAGTGATAAGTCTAATGAAATGTGCCTTAGCAGCGGTTGTCAGCAGGCAGAGTCAGCACTGCAACAGAAGGTTGAGTGGCTACGACTGTTGATGGCAATAGCAACACGCATCCGCCAGAGTTTGAGTCTGGATGAGGTTTTGAACATTACTGTAACTGAAGTACGGCAGTTTCTCCGAGCAGACCGAGTATTTATGTATCGCTTTGGCCCAGACTACAGTGGCGTTGTGGTGGTGGAATCTGTTGATGAAAATTGGAAATCCGTTCTGAATGCTAAAGTCCAAGACACTTACTTTATGGAAACCAAAGGTGAGGAGTACAGACAAGGACGCATTCAAGCTGTAGAAGATATTTATATAGCAGGTCTTACTGAATGCCACTGCAATTTGCTTGCTCAATTTCAGGTCAGGGCAAACTTGGCAGTCCCTATCTTGCAAGGAGAAAATTTGTGGGGATTATTAGTTGCCAACCAGTGTACGGCACCTCGACAGTGGCAGAGGTGGGAAATTGAATTGCTTGAGCAATTGGCAACACAAGTAGGCATTGCCATCCAACAATCTCAACTGCATGAGCAGGTACAATCCGAACTTGCTGAACGCAAGCAAGCGGAACAAAAAATTAAAGAACAAGCTGCTCTACTTGATATCACTACTGACGCAATTTTAGTCCGAGATTTAAAAAGCAAAATTTTATTCTGGAATCAAGGTGCCGAGCGTCTCTACGGTTGGCAAGCTGATGAGATTTTGGGACACAACGCCGAAGAGCTTTTGTACAAAGAAACTTCACCGCAACTAGAAGCGGCTCGTCAAGATGCCCTTAACTGTGGCTCATGGCAAGGTGAGTTAGATAAAGTAACAAAATTTGGTCAGTCCATTATTGTCGAAAGCCGCTGGACACTAATGTATGATGAAGCGTCCCAACCAAAATCTATCCTTAGTGTTGACACTGACATTACTGAGAAAAAACAACTTCAAGCCCAATTTCTCCGTACCCAGCGTTTAGAAAGTCTCGGCACGCTAGCTAGTGGCATTGCCCACGACATGAACAACATCTTAACACCAATTATGCTTTCGGCTCAAATGTTAACGCCTAAACTGACTCATTTCGATGCGCGGCATAAGCAAATGCTCTTAGTTATACAAGATAACTCTAAACGTGCGGCTGATTTGGTCAAGCAAATTATGACATTTTCACATGGTTCTCAAAAACAGGGCGTTTCTTTAGAAATAGAACCTTTACTGTTGGAAATTGAGCAAATCGTCCACAGCACATTTCCGAAATCTATCCAAATTAGGAAGAATCTACCCAAGCAAAACCTCTGGACTATCAAAGCAGATTATACTCAAATTCATCAAGTATTAATGAACCTATGCGTCAACGCTCGTGATGCCATGCCCAAAGGTGGCACGCTGGAGATTTCTGCAAACAACTTCTTCGCTGATGAAAACTTTGCCAGGATGAAGTTGGATGCTAGGGTAGGACTTTATCTGGTCATTACTATAAAAGATACAGGATTTGGTATTCCTCCACACATTTTAGAGCGCATTTTTGAACCCTTTTTTACAACTAAAGAATTGGGCAAAGGTACAGGCCTAGGTCTTTCTACTGTGATTGGCATTGTGAAAAAATACGGTGGGTTTATTAGCGTGGAGAGCGTTGTAAGCGAAGGCACTCAATTTCAGGTGTACTTGCCCGCTTTCAAGGAAAGCATAAACCAACAAGCAGAAACTTCTCCTTTACCCGACGGCAATGGAGAATTGATTTTAGTTGTAGATGATGAAGCTGCCATTCTGGAGATTACTAAAACTTCCTTAGAAGACTCCAACTATAGAATTTTGACTGCTAGTAATGGCATTGAGGCGATCTCATTATATGCCGAACACAAGAATCAAATCAGCATGGTATTAATGGATATAATGATGCCCGGTATGGATGGGTTAACCGCCATCAGTATCATGCAGCAGATGAATCCACAAGTCAAGATTGTTGCTATCAGCGGCATCTCAATGAGCAGCCAGGTTGCCGCATCTGCTAAGGTCGATGTCAATGTTTTTTTGCACAAACCTTACACTATCAGCCAATTATTATGTGTTATTAATAGCCTTTTGAACTCTGCGATTGAGATTTCATAATTTCACTATAGAACCCATTTGGGATCTATAGTCAATATGAATTGTCAACATTTCAATCAGCCCTTGGTCATCAGAAATATTCGCCTGGGTACAGTGAGTAAAAAAGGGAAAGCCGAGAATATCTACAGCTAGATGCCTTTTTATACCGTTTGTGGACTTATAAAAACAAAACCCCTTGGTTTCAATACTAGCGTTACAAGTATTTTTGACTGCTTGGGAATCGATCATGATCAAGGTAGTCCAAACAGGCTTTCTTCCTTCTTTTTCTCGGATACTTTGATGTAAAGTCTCCATGATATCCTCGATAAATCCATCACTTCGCCACTGCTTGTAATGCCAAAATACTGTGGAATAGGGGGGTAAATCCTTCGGTAAATCAGCCCAATTACAGCCATTTTTCAGCTGGTAAAAGATGCCGTCTAAAATTTGTCTTTTACTCCATGTAGGTGGACGAGTCAGCTTCTTTTTAGGTAATAATGGTTCAATAATTAACCACTCTTCATCTGTTAAACTGCTTAAATACATGAGTAATAAAAAATACTGTTATTTGAACAGTATACTAGATCCCAAATGGGTTCTATATACCTGAACTTCTCGCGGTTGTGCTTCCATAATTTAATTTTAAAGCTGCGGCGATCGTACTGTTTTTTACAAGCTCATACTTTACGTTGACAAGCGTTATCCATCATTTCTTTTGCCAGTGGATGATAACCATTGTTATTTAAAAATCCTAAAAGCGACTCTCTTACCTGATAACTAATAGCCTCACCTGTTGTCACTAGCCTAGCAAAGTGTTCACAATTCCATCCTAAAATACCATAATGCCATTCTTTAAAAAGTTCGTAAGCAATTAAGCATCTAGCTAAAATTTCCTCTCTATCTAATAATTTTATATGTTTGGCTTTCTGAGCATCTTTAGGAATAAGAAAAACAGCAAAACCATTACCACCAAAATTAAAAGCATAGGTATCAGAAATAGTTATGTGGTAATGCAGTAAAAAATCTGTGCCGCTTTCTCGATGATAAATAAGCAATCCTGCATTAGCACTGTCATAGTCAACATGAACATTAAATTGACTGATAATGTTATCTATTTTGGGAGAAACGACTATAGTATTGGCAATAGAGCTTAAATTGGTGTATTGAATATTCAGAAGTGATAACCATTCTTTGGTTGACTGAGGGCGACTCTCTGGTTTTATCTCCATGCCCTTTATAATTGCTTGATTCACTTTATCGCTAATACTTGGATTAATATTTTTCGGTTGAGTTAACACATTACCAATAGCTCTGAGCGGTGCTATTGTGGGGATTTCACCAGTTAATAAAGAATATAATGTTGCTGCCAAGGCATAAACATCTGTGTAAGCACCCCGTTTTGTTCTTTTGTCATATTGCTCAATTGGCGCAAAACCATCAGATAACATTTGTGTGTGAGTCTGCGTCAAATTCGGGCTAAACTCACGGGCAATACCAAAATCAATTAACACAGCTTCTGTTTTACCAGAACGCAGCATTATATTTTGTGGCTTGATATCCCGATGCAGTAGTCCATTATTATGAACCACTATCAACGCTTCACCAATCTGCTGAATGTAACGCAATGCTTCCGCTTCTGACAAAACGCCTTGATTTTCTACCCGACTCGCTAAATTTTCTCCATCGATGTATTCCATCACCATGCACCACAAGTCACCCTCTTGAATTACCTCATCAATTCCGACAATGTGGGGATGGTTACATTTCGCTAGTTTGATTGCCTCATTTAAAAAATCTTGCTGAAACTTGGCAAAGTCGGGACGGCGTTGCACTTGATCATTCAAAGTTTTGATCACAACCAAACGTCCATAATTATCTTTGGCTCGATAAGTTATACCAAAGCCACCTTTGCCTAATTCGTGTTCAATAGTATACTTACCACCTTGCAAATGCTGCCCTGAAGCCCAAGCCATTGTTCACCAGCTAATAAACTTGGTGTTAATTTTTGCACATTTGTTAAATAAATTTCCTGAGACAAGTTGATCATCTATGTTTATGTAAAGTAGAAACCTACTGAATTCCACAGGCTGCCTGATTTTATCAACCTCAGCCACATTTACAAAGACCTGTAGAATTGTGACAATTACGCTAGAATTATTAAAGCTTCTTTACAGAATTTGCTGATCATCCCCAATTCTGTTAAAACAGCCTAGACCAAAATGTAAATCTCAAAATTTCCTCTAGACTTCACTAAATAAAAGTTTCTATGACGCTCCCAATTCGCAACGTCGCCATTATCGCCCACGTAGATCACGGCAAAACCACCCTGGTTGATGCACTCCTCAAACAATCCGGCATTTTCCGCGAAGGCGAAGACGTTCCGGATTGCGTTATGGACTCCAACGCTTTAGAGCGAGAGCGGGGTATTACTATTCTGTCTAAAAATACAGCTGTTCGCTACAAAGAAACACTAATCAATATTGTTGATACTCCAGGACACGCTGACTTCGGTGGTGAAGTTGAGCGTGTACTCGGCATGGTTGATGGCTGTCTTCTAATTGTTGATGCCAATGAAGGCCCCATGCCCCAAACACGGTTTGTGTTGAAAAAAGCCTTGGAAAAAGGGCTGCGTCCCATCGTTGTTGTTAACAAAATTGACCGTGGCCAAGCTGACCCCCACGTTGCTGTCGATAAAGTTTTGGATCTGTTCTTAGAATTAGGTGCAGACGAAGACCAGTGTGATTTTACCTATCTGTTCGCTTCCGGTATGGGCGGTTATGCCAAGGAAAGCTTAGAAGCAGAATCGGTAGATATGCAACCCCTGTTTAATGCGATTCTGCAACACGTTCCACCCCCAGTAGGCGACATCAACAAGCCCCTACAATTGCAAGTCACAACCTTAGATTATTCTGAATATCTGGGACGAATTGTCATTGGCAGAATTCACAACGGTACAATCCGCGCTGGACAGCAAGCTGCTCTAGTTACAGAAGATGGCAGCATTGTCAAAGGCAAAATTACCAAGTTGATGGGATTTGAAGGGCTGAAGCGGGTAGAGATGGAAGAAGCTACCGCAGGTTATATTGTGGCGGTGGCTGGTTTTGCTGATGCTTACATTGGCGAAACAATTACTGACCCCAACGAACCCCAAGCCTTACCACTAATTAAAGTGGATGAGCCTACCTTACAAATGACCTTCTGGGTAAATGATTCACCCTTTGCTGGTCAAGAAGGTAAATTGGTGACATCCAGACAAGTACGCGATCGCCTATTCCGCGAACTAGAAACCAACGTCGCCCTCCGAGTAGAAGAAACCGACTCTCCTGATAAATTCCTAGTTTCCGGTCGTGGAGAACTGCACCTGGGTATCTTAATCGAAACCATGCGCCGGGAAGGTTTCGAGTTTCAAGTATCTCAACCACAAGTAATTTACCGAGAAATCAACGGTCAACCTTGCGAACCTTATGAACTCTTGGTATTAGACATTCCTGCTGATGCTGTTGGTAGCTGTATCGAACGCCTAGGACAACGCAAAGGCGAAATGCAAGATATGCAACCAGGAAGTGGCGATCGCACTCAGCTAGAGTTTGTCATTCCCGCCCGTGGTTTGATTGGTTTCCGTGGTGAATTCATGCGGATGACTCGCGGTGAAGGTATCATGAACCACAGTTTCTTAGATTACCGTCAACTTAGTGGTGATATTGAAGCTCGTAACAAAGGTGTGTTAATCTCCTTTGAAGAAGGCGTTTCTACCTTCTACGCCATGAAAAACGCCGAAGATAGAGGAGCATTCTTTATTACTCCCGGTACTAAAGTTTACAGAGGCATGATTGTTGGTGAACACAATCGTCCTCAAGACTTAGAACTAAATATCTGCAAAACCAAGCAGTTAACCAATCACCGCGCTGCTGGTGGTGATGAATTAGTGCAGTTGCAAGCACCAATAGACATGAGTCTAGAGCGTGCATTGGAGTACATCGGCCCCGATGAGTTGGTAGAAGTTACACCCCAATCGATTCGTCTAAGGAAGATGTCGAAGAAGTTGGCGAAACGGTAAGTAAAGTAATTAATTAATTTAAAAGCCCACATTTGTGGGCTTTTTGTTTTTTACCTGACTCAGTGAGGGTTCAATATCCAATAACTAATGACTAACCGACTTATTGGCTTAACTGGGGGTATTGCTACAGGCAAAACTACTGTCGCTAATTATTTGGCGAATGTATATAGTTTACCGATTTTGGATGCAGATATTTATGCTAGGGATGCAGTATCTCTAGGTTCACCTATTTTAGATGCGATCGCACAGCGTTATGGTAAAAAAATTTTACTCCCCGATGGTAGCCTCAACCGTTCCCAGTTAGGGGAAATTATTTTTTCTCATCCCGCAGAACGCCAGTGGCTAGATAGTATCATTCACCCTTATGTGCGCGATCGCTTCCTCAAAGCAGTTGCTGAATCTTCTACATCAACAATAGTATTAGTCATCCCTTTATTATTTGAAGCTCAGATGACTAATTTGGTGACAGAAATCTGGGTGGTAATTTGTTCAGAATCACAGCAATTACAAAGATTAATTGAACGCAATCAATTAACTCCAGAACAGGCAAAAGCCCGCATCAATAGTCAATTATCTCTAGCTGAAAAAGCTGCCCGTGCTGATGTTGTATTAGATAATTCCAGCACCTTAGCAAAGTTACTCAAACAAGTAGATACGGCGGTGATTCGTAATGGGCTGCGCCCCGCTACGCTCTAAGCGCAGCTATGCCGCAGGCTTTACGTAATTCGTAGAGAAATTTTGGATTTACTCAGAACTCAGCACCGGCTAAACGCCGCGCTACCGCTAACAGCACTCAGAACTCAGAACTCAGAACTCAGAACTCAGCACTCAGCACTCAGCACTCACTACTCAGCACTCTCTACACTTTCTCTTGTGGTTGAGGAACAATGCCACTTTTAGATAAACCTGCATCAATTTGATTCAGCAGTTTAAAGTCTTCCTCTGGTAAAGGATAATTGCTACTACTAAATAATCCTGCACTTACAGCAGGCTGTTTTTCCAAAAATGAAAAGGCTTGGCGAAACTGCTGCGGTTCGGCTTTGATTGGGGCATCAAAATGACAGGGAATAATCCACTGAAAGTCCCAACTGGCGACTTTATCAGCCCAGTTAATAGTCTCTCTGGGTGCGCGGTTAAGAATCAATGTCTGTAATATGGGTGCGACAAATAAACGTCCATTTCCTTGGAGAGCATCAAAAGAACGCTGCCAATCATACCGCCATGTAAAGGGAAATAATCCAAAATAAGCTTTATATGACTTTTCTGGGGATTTAAAGGCATCTTTTAATACCCCCATCCAAGGGGGTACTTCTAACGCACTAGGTCGGAAATATAAGGCAAATAGAGTGATACGCTGCCATCCCTTGCGGCGATTGGCTTGATTATCGGCAACGACATCTGTAGATTGATCTTTGGCGTGAAATAGTAAGGCGTATGGATCTAACTGGATAATCGCTGGGGGATTTGCGGGTACAGAAATGACTGAATCTGTGACTAGTAAAGTATGCGATCGCTTATGTAAAAATGCTACTTCTGCAAATTTACCAGGGCCAAGATCAATTGTATCTAATATCGCATAGTCGAACTGGTCAGTAAATGGAGCTTGGCTACTGTCTGTTGGTAATATATGAGTGCGTTTATGAGGTAAACCCAGCCAACTGAGGGGCAAATTAAGGGGAAAACTCCACTGATTCGGAGCAACAAATACCTGTGCAGTAGGAAAGCATCTGGCAAAAGGGCCAACGAAAACTTTATGTTCTAAACCGGAAATAGTCGGCAGAATGATATATTTTACATCTCCGTGTTCTGCCACTAGTTCACTTACCAGCCGAATACATTCGGGAGTTGGGGCGACGGGTGCATATACCAAAAGTCCCCCTTCATCTAGCTTGACAACAGTCATCCGAATGGGAACAATAACGTAGAAAATCCCCTGTATCTGGTCAAAAGTCCAGATTGTGTCTTTAATAATTTCTTGCCGGAGTGTTCGCCGCGTACTGTATGGATAGAGTGGCAAAGTAAACCAAAAAGGCCAGGTAAAGTCTTTCGGATTCATTTGTTCTACGATATTTGCAAGTTCATCATCACCCACTCAGCAACTCCCCCCCATTCCCAAAACTCCAACTATTTTTATTGGAACTCCGAATATTTGAGTGTAGCAAATATTTGATGTCGTGGGAATTTTTATACTCCTGACTAACTTTGATTTCTATGTTTCTTCTGCCGAGAGTAAGGAAACGTGCGATTCGTTGTGTGACGAATCACGGTAGCCAATCCGTAAATAATCACACCAACCAACGCTAGCAATAAAGTTGGTTGAACTCTCGATCTGATGCAGGTGAAAACTCTGCCCAATATACTCAGTTATGACTCGGTTTCTGGGGGGTGACGCTGGGAACAGGGCATCATCGTTTGTACCATTGTGCTTCAAATGCTTGACAGAAATCATCTACGTGGCAAAACAAAACATCTAAACTAAACATAGGACAGGTTGCTGGATTTAACGCTATTTTCAGCTTACTACCTGTCCTTTTCCTTATCCCGAACTCAGGTTAGGTAATTACAAATGGCAGAAGCTAAAAATGTACTTAATACAGACTTAGAGGTTTGCTGTACCTCTCCCATGACTGGGTTTTACCGTGATGGATTTTGTTCTACAGGTGCTTATGATACAGGGATGCACGTTGTTTGCGCTCAAGTCACACCAGCGTTTTTAGAGTTTACCAAATTACGAGGTAACGATCTCAGCACACCTGTTCCTGAGTATAATTTTCCCGGCTTAAAGCCTGGCGATCGCTGGTGTTTATGTGCATCACGTTGGCAAGAAGCGTTAGAAGCTGGTGTTGCTCCTCCTGTGGTACTTGTAGCCACCCATGCTAGGGCTTTGGAAGTGTGTAATTTTGAGGATTTAAAGAAACACGGCTTAACTTCACTCTAGTAAAATATTATTGGTGGCGTGCCTGCAATAATAGAAAGCGCGTG